>NZ_BAAJLU010000009.1:0-162804 GCF_057550865.1 Colwellia sp. NW0002-52-1
TAAAGCCATTTGATTTGTTTAACACCTCCCCCTTCAATTTTCTTCGCCAAAAATTATATTCCACGCTTTTCAATACGGCATCACTTTCTTTGAATTGATGTTTTATATGTTTTTTCAATTGCTCGTATGTTTTGAGGTTGTGCTTGAACATAAAATCTCGCACAGCCGTTTGAGTTGCCAAAATCTTTATACTTTTTGGCAGTTTTTTGTAATGTAAAAATTCAATGTTTTCAGAAGTTTCCATTTGAAAATATTTTTATCATTTAGGTTGTTTCTAAAAATTCACCTTGAAAAATTTTAAAGCCAAAAATTATCAAGTCGCTATTAATCAATAAATTAGTATAGTTCGGTCATCAAAATACCCCTAATTTTGATGAAAACATACACCCTTTGCTAACTGCATTGTTTGAATCTAGCTTTTAAAGTCACACGAAGTTAAACGGGGAAGTTGGATGAGTGATGAAGAAGAAGCAACCTTGATGGCGCAAATTGATGCTGAATTAAGGGCAACCTATGGTTCGCACATATTAACATTGCATGATATTACCAAGGCATTGAACTATTCCAGCATCAGTGCCGTTAGGCAGGCAATCGCACGTAATAACATGCCAATCCCCTTGTTTAACCTACCAAACAGACGCGGAAAATTTGCGTTAACCGCAGAAATTGCAAGGTTTTTGGCTCGACAAGCAAGTGCAAAAGATGCACACGGTAAACAAGAAAAGTAATGGCGCAAACGTAAGAAAGCCCTGAGTGCTCTAACACTCAAGGCCCACTTTGAATATCGAATTTTCGGCTCGACTATTCAAGCTTAGTTTATGTTAACGAAAAATCAAAAAACTTCTTTGTTTTTTGATGATTTGTCTACGCGCCTTCAATACTGAATTGGAGGATACTATGCCAAACCCAATTACGGGTGAACAAATTGATCTTATTGCGGAACTAAAAGAACGTAATAATCTATCATCTCGTGAAAAAGGCCGAGTGATTGGCGTAACCCATCCTGTTATCCTCAATTATGAACGGCAGATGGAAGAGCTAGGTATTTCTACGGCATATTTGTCGATGTTTAATGACAAAGAAAAACAGCTTCTATTTCACCCTGAACACCCTAAGAGGGAATCTCATTTAGCTGCGATTGACGCGGATTTTTATTTAAAAAAAGTCAGAGCGAGTTATCGAAAAAAATCAAAATATACTCGTAAATCAGCCTTTAAAGAACATAAAAAGAAATATATTGAAAAAGCGGGGAAACCTTCCCGCTTTTATAAGGCGCTGCGAGATGCAGAAAAGGCTGGTAGTAAACAACTTAAGCTGTCACAAACTTATCACCCCGGAGAGGTCTTCTTTGTAGATTTTGCAGGGGTTAAGTTGGCCTATGGTGATAATGATGAATTTGAAGCTAATTTCATCGTTGGCTGTTTTGGACACTCTGGCTTTCAAAAGTATCGAGCGACAGCAACGCAAACAACAGGTGAGTGGCTAGGCTTTATTCAATACAGTCAATATTGGGCAGGTGGTAAAACTATTCGCCTTGTTCATGACAATACAACCTCATTAGTGACAAGTCCGTTACCTGACTTAAAACTAAATAAAACATATCAGGCTTTTAAGCGTCATTTTAATTTTATTGTAAATCCAATTCCAAAAAAGATGCCAAACTTCAATGCACTAGCAGAAGCTTCGGTCAAAATATTTACATCTGAAGTTTTTCCTAACTTAGAGAAAATGAAGTTTAAAACATTGGAAGAAATGAATGAGGTAATAGCTAAATACGAAGACGAGATAAACCGTAGAGTATTGACGGGTGATAACGAATCTCGAAAGGATAAATTTATAAGAGATGAATTGCCAGCTTTGGGCGAACTACCAGAAAAAGGCTTTGTAATGCCAGAGAAGGTGCGAAAAATTAAACCGCCTTCTACATGGAACTTTATTGTCGATGGTGTGCGTTATCCAATCCCTTATGACGAAAAAATTACTTATGTAACCTTGCTCATTCGTAAAAAAGAGATTGAAGTTATGTCTGGTAGCAAATCGTTATGTGTTCACACTCGTCTTAAGCGTGGTGATATTCATGAGATTAACCCGTCTCACTTGCCTAAGAAATATCAAAAATATTTTGTTGAAACGCAAGCTTACTTTGTTAATTGGGCTAAAGACATTGCGCCATCAGTTGTCACGCTAGTTAATGCACAGTTTAACGGAGTTTCTACGCCTGACTATCAAGGTCGTAAAGCTTGTAAAAAAATACAAGCGTTGCATGAGGAGAGTGAACTAACACTATTTATTGGCTGCTGTGACTATCTCATCTCCCATGATGAATTTGATATTGAAGCGCTAGCTGAAGCTATTTCAAGTGACTTAGCTAACCCAATAATTACAGCAGACTGCCTAGCGTTGCTAGATCAGTTTAATGCACCAAATAACCCAACCAACGGAGATAATTATGTCCATTAGTCAGGAAGTTTTAGATCGCTATAGAGCCAATCGTATGACTGCATTTGCGAAAGGAGTATCAACACTTGTAACGCTGGAAGATTATGAATCACTAAGTCTTGAAGGAGTACTGGTATACGCCATTGATTTTGTTGAACAGTACAAAGCTAATGAAAAAGCGGAAAAGATCCGTGAAGAAGCGAATATACCATACCCTTGTGCTGCGTTATCGGATGTTGATTTTGGTGAACAGCCTAAGATTGCTCAGTCAGAAGTTGAAGCCTTGGTTAAGAAATCTTGGACGCGTGTAGGCGACCATCAAGTGGTCACTGGAGTTAATGGTAGCGATAAATTAAAGTTTGCGAGTGCCATTGCTAATGAGTTTGTGGATAAAGCAACATCTACGTTGGCTATATCACTTAATAAGCTACTTATAGACTTACGCGTGTCGTTTAGTACCAAGCAATTCGATACTAAAACTAAAGAACTTAACAAAGTAGATATGTTATTGATTCATGACTGGTTACTTAAAGACAAGCCTATTGAAGATGTGTCACTGCTATCGTTATTTTTAAAAGCGCGTAAAAAGCCGTTGCTTATTGTGATTAATATGACTGCTGAGCATTGGCGTAAAGATACTCAACAATCAAAATTACCTGAAGTTATAAAAAAATCTTTGGTGGATAGGACTCATTACTGGCCTTTTAAAGAGCCTCCTGAGTCAATCATTCATTAATCTAAAAGGATAACGTTATGATAATTTCACAAACTGAGTCATTGCAGCCGCTAAACAGTGTACATGCACCTGCATTCATTGAGTCGATTCAATCAACACCATTAAAGTTCAATGATATGGTGATAACTTCAGTTGCAGAACAAGAGGCTGACCCTGTAGCGCTTCGCTGCGAGGCTCCTCTTGATGCGATTGAATTGGACAATCATGGCTATCACTACGGCTTTTTTGAGCGTGGTAACGATATTTGTTTAGAAACCTTCGCTACGCTAAATCAACTTAGCATTCATACGTTGGCTTACTTCTGCGATGTTAATGGACCACAGTTTGATTTGAGCAAAATGGCTGAGTTCGCTAAGCATCATAATATCAAGTTGTGCAAAGTGTTATTACCGTTTAACCCCTGTGACTTTGCATTATGGGATGAATGGCAGTGGCGTATTTTTGATATGCGTCTTTCTCTCGCCCTAAGTCATACCCATCTAAATTCAAAATCGATGAAGTTTCTAAATGGAGGGCTAAACAATGCAACCATCCACTGATATAGCATGGCAAGGCTTTAGTCCATCTAGCTTAGTCAGCGCAGAGACAGAGCAAGTTTGGTCTGAAAAGCTGTTAGAACATTATCAAAAGTCGCTGCTATCACAGCCGGAAGCACAAAAATATTTAACACTAGGCTTAGGGCTTAATGACTCTGGCGTTTTAGATGAGTTTCGATTGGGTTTTTCAGATAGAACATTGGCTGAAATATTACCATTGCGTGACACGCCAGAAGGTGACATGGTACGAGGTTTTTATCAGCGATTACAGCTAGTAAAAGGTAGTGGTCATGAAACCTATCGCGGTATGATATTTGTGCCTATATTTGATGGAAATGGTGAGTTAATAGCAAGCTTTGGTCAGCGTATTGCTCCTTATCCGTTAGCAGTTCGTGGTGATACCCATTATACGGTACAGCCTGATATCGAAGGACTGTTCTTTAATCATCAAGCGTTAGGTGCATCTAACCATGTTATTTTGTGCGAAACACCTTTTGATGTCATGAGTCTATATATCGCTCAGATTCAAAACGCGATAGCGTTGTTGGACTTTAAATATTTCAACGAGGCGCATGTGAACCAATTGCTGGAAAATGGTATTGAAGCAATCACCATTGCATTTTCACGCACACCTGTTGGTGATAGATACTTTGCGCATGTGCGCAGAGAATTACAGCAAGTAGGCATTAAAGTGAATAAGCTTGATATGTTTACAGGTGAAAGCGTCAATAGCATCTGGGCTAAATCACTTCGCTTTAATTTGTTGGTTAAAGAATTAAACGGCTCTCAACAAAATAACGATATGTCATGTCCACGCATTTACCATTAATCCAAGCAATGGAGCAATACTTAGAGTATTGCCAATTAGAGGAGCAAAGCCAGCGCACAATTGAAGGTAAACGCTGTAACCTTCAATTGTTTGTTCGGTGGTATTTAGTGCATGTTGGTTTTAATGTATCTGACTTAACGCGTGAAGGAATTTTGGCGTTTATTAAGTTCCTTCACGGTTATCGAAATCCGCAAACCAAGCGCCTAATATGCAAAAGAACAAGACGTAATAAAATTACCGCTGTTCGTATATTTTGTCTGTATCTATATGAGAATGAATATTTAAAAGATAATTTGTCTGATAAAGTCAAAACCCCAAAAGCTGACAAAACAATCACCCAAGTCATATTGCAATCAGATGAGGTAGCAGCGATAGCCAATCAAACGGCTTATCATGGTGATAAAGGCTTGCGAGATAATGCGATACTTGCAGCACTATTTGCGTGTGGGTTTAGGCGTGGTGATGTTGCCAAATTAAAGATAAATGGTATCAACAAAGAAGCGTTGTTGCTGTTTGTACCCAATGGCAAAGGTGGTCAGGACAGAATTGTTCCTATCGCTAAAGAAGCACTTGATGCAGTACTGTATTACAAAGACAAGATCCGCCCTAAGTTTGTTAACTTTATGTCGGGCGACTATCTGTTTCTGGATAACCGAGGTTTGCCTTTTAACGGTAGTCAAATCACAGCATTAGTGAATAAATACAAGCGTAGAGCGGGTGTATCAAAGCCCGGTGCTAGCAATCTATATCGTCATACCACAGCGACAACTTTACTCGATAATGGCGCTGACTTATTAACGACTCAAAAGATACTAGGTCATGCTAGTGTTGTAACTACACAAGGCTATACGCATATTGCTGTTAAGAAGATGAGTGAGGATTATCAGAAGTTCCACCCTGCGGTGCAAAATCCTAATTTGTACATATCGCGTAATCATCCTCTTAGGGATAATGAAAGCTAAAATTTACTATTTATTACTAAATGGGCTGAAGAAGAAATTGAGTCTTGCCGTATTTATAAAGAGTAATTTTCTTCGTTGAGTTGTCATCGTTGGCCTGCTTGGATAATTTTGAAAGTTTCGAAATAGACTTAACTTTATGCGTTTCAATATTATGCTGGAACCTACGAAGTTCACTGATTGAACACATTCTTTCAGCATTCGAAAGCAATCCATTTTTTAATATTAACTGCTCTTTTTCTGGCGATATCAAAGACACTAGTTGTTTAATTTTGCCTATTTTTTCGTGAAGGTGAGCAATTGCTTCTGCTTCATCTCTAACACCAAAGCGCTTCCAAACAGGCTCATGATGTGAAACTCTATTTCTAAACTCTCTAACCGTTTTTACCAAATCTTTAGTCGATGAAAGCATGTTTGAAGCTCTTGATGTGGGCCAAGTGCCACGAAAAACAGAACCTAGGTGTGCAGGCCAGATTAAATTTGGCCCCATGAATTCATGATCTAGAATGAATTCCCATGTTGAAAACTCTGTTTTTGCTATTACTTCGTGGTGTGTTGGCCTTGCATTACGAATGCTATAACGATCTCGCTTATCACGCCTAACCTGATTTGCGGCTTTAGAAAAGTTATTTTTAAGTGCTGAAACAGCAAAAGGCTCATTTCCGCCTTGTCCAAATGATCTATAATGTAAGCGGCTACGACTCCACCAAAATCGTCCTAAACTATTTGTTAATGCAGCATCAATTGAATTTCTGAGAGTAACTTCAGCGGCAGTTAGAAGAGGATAAAGTGAAGCGCAAACGTGCATATTCCATAGGTATGCGCCAACAAGCTCTAAGTCATCCGCATGTTTGAATATGGGGGCGTAACTATTTAATCTTTCATTTGTGATAAGCTCGTCAATCAGAGATGGACGGTAATTTATACTTCTTGGCATCCGATGCTTCTTTTCTTTTTAGTAGTTAGATATTGACGAGAGCGTCAAATAGGCATAAACTTTATCACAAGGTTGGCGTAAGGTTCCAATGAACTAATTAGTTTACGACCTTATGCAAAGACCTAAAGAATTCGCCCCAGCCTAGAGCTGGGGTTTTCATTTCTATAGTCAAAATACCACTCTTAAGTAGTAAATACCCCACAATAATTTTGCTCTATATCTATTGATTTAATTTCATAATAATGGGTACTATAGCCTATTACTGGTTCGCAACCAATTGTTCTTTAAAAGCTTATTCCTTCTGTTGAGGTATTAACCTTACAGTCTCCCCGTTCATATGAACGGGCGGGTCTATGATTACAACCTTGGTCGTTTCTTGAGTGTTGATCCCTTTATACAGTTTGTTGGCAATAGCCAAGGGATCAATCCTTACAGCTATATTATGAATAACCCCTTAGCAGGAACTGACCCAACGGGTTATGTTATTGAAACAGTCTGGGATGTAGCTAATGTTATCTATGATGCTGGAAAAGTAGGTTATGGCCTATTCAGTGGCAATGATAATATGGTATCTGAGGGTCTAACGGACATGGCGCTTGATGCCGCTGCTGTCATGATACCTTTTGTGCCAGCGGGAGCCAGTAAAATAGGAAGAGGTATTGGCGAAGGTGCAGAGAAGATAGCGGATGTCAGAAAGGCATCGAAGAAGACTGATACGCCTAATGTTCAAAAATCTGATAGTGCTTCAAAAACTGATGGTGGTTCTAAAGGAAATGGGGCTGAGAATGGCCAATCAGCTAGTGGCTCTAAACCAGAGTCTACGGCTGATATTGGTAATCAAAATAGTATCAATAAAGAAGGTGGAGATGGCTGGACTTCAAAAACAGAAATGGTTGATCCAAACAATTTAGTGCCGACTCAAAGCAAATCAGATATGTCAGGCTCTAAAGTGAAAAAATACGCTAAGGCAATGAAAAAAGATGGATTCAAACCTAAAAAAGGAGATGATCCTGTCTCTGCGGTCAAAAACTCGAAAACAGGTAAGTTAGAATTACAAGATGGTCATCACCGTACAGCAGCAGCCAAAAAAGCTAAAGTAGATAAAATACCTGTTGAAATTTGGGAAAAGAAAAAATGAAAATAAAGAAAAAGTATAAGTCTCTCTTCATAATTCCAATTTCAGCTACGAAAGAACTAACTGATATTGGCTGGGAATTTGATAGTAAAAAACACATGAATAATGATGTTGTACAAAAGCTCAATAATGAGTTTGAGATGGCTTTATCACATGACTCTGATTCGTACAGCGGAGAGGGCTTTAAGGTTGACGTTTTTTACATGTCAGAAGGTGAAATCGAGTCAATATTTATTAGAGATTATTCTGATGAGTTTTATATGTCCGAACTTTTACTTTCGCTATATAAAGGCTCAGATGAGGTAGAAATATTCATTCCTAGTATGAATGATGCTATCAAATAAATTAGCTAAGGGAATACTATGATCAAAAACCTCCTCCTCGCCTTTGTCTTGTTATCAAGCACACAGGCATGGGCAGATATAAAATGCCCAGGGGAATAAAGGGGTCAGAGCCGTTTTAACCTTTTCTCTCCTCTGACTCAGGGTCTTTAAGTCTGTCGAAGCTAAATTAAGCCATTGTATTTTAATGTCATTTAACGATTTATGATAACTTAAAACGGCTCTGACCCTTTTTACTCTGTTAACTTGTACTATGGCGCAGATAATGCTCGCTATAAACAAGTACGAACTAAAAGTGGCATAACCACCACCACCCATTATATTGACAAGCTATATGAAGTTGAAACAACGAATGGAGTTAAAAAGCACACTAGTTATATTAGCGATGTGGCCATTCTATCATCTGATGAAGGCTTAAAATTCACTTTTAAAGATCGATTAGGTAGTACAACAACCATCAGTGATCAGTATGGTAATAACTTGACGTATCGAAACTTTGACCCTTTCGGCAAACCAAGACAAAGCAATGGTAATTTGTCGAGCACAAGTAGTTACGGTGCAGTGTTAGGTCAATATAATGATAATACGACTAGGCGTGGGTTCACTGATCATGAGCATCTCGATGAAGTTGAGTTTATTCATATGAACGGGCGGGTGTATGATTATAACCTTGGGCGTTTCTTGAGTGTCGATCCGTTTATCATGTCTCCTGGTAATAGTCAGGCACTTAATCCATATAGCTATGGTATGAATAACCCCTTAAGTGGGACTGATCCAACAGGTTACATTTGGGAAACAGTGTGGGATGTTGGTAATGTAATCTATGATGCTGGTAAGGTAGTATATGGTGCGGTGACGGGCAATGATGCAATGGTATCAGAAGGATTAACTGATATGGCTCTTGACGCTGCCGCAGCGGCTATTCCGTTTGTGCCTGCGGGAGCAAGTAAGTTTACAAGAGCTGGAGTTGATAAGATTGCCGATGTACGTCAAGCATCCAAAAAGACTGATACATCTAATGTTCAAAAGCCTGATAATGTATCGAAAACTGATGGTGGCTCTAAAGGAAATGGTGCTGAGAGTAGTCAATCAGCTAGTGGTTCAAAACCAGAGTCTACGGCAGATATAGGTTCGCAAGAACAAATCAGTAGTACAAGAGAATTAAGAGGTGGAAACTTTAAAGAAGGAAAGGCTGAAGCACAAAATAGATCAAGTGGCACATGTGAATACTGTGGTGCTCAAAATGCCAATGAAGGAGATCATTTCATACCATTAAACGAGGGTAAGAAGAAAGTCAATGGTGGGGAAATGACCAAAGCTCAAGCGAAAGATACTTTAAATAAATCTGAAAACATTGTTAACTCGTGTACGAGCTGTAATAGAGGCTCAGGAGGAAAAGGAACCAAAATGCCAAGCAAAACAACAGGCGATGGCAAGTGGGTTCCACCTAACCCAAGTAGCCACGTAAAAGATAAATTAGATAAGATGTAAATATGACCAATCAAACATACGAACAAGAACATGCGCATATTATTAACAATGTTTTAGAGCTTGAGCTAGCTACGGACAAGGCGAAGTTATTAAATTTTGACAGTGGGACGGGAACTGAATATACAGCATATGTAAAGCTTAATGTTAGTGAGGAGATATACATAGTATTTAATCTCCCTACTAATTCAAATAAGCTATTTATGACTGTAACCGATGGAGATCCTGAATCTATTGCTTATTTGATTTCAGAACTTGAAAATGCTGATAAAAGTAAAGGATTTAAAGTGAGGGATACGGTGCGTTTTAATAATGATTATTTAATAAAAAACGACAAGGTAGGAGTTCTTTTGTTACCCGCAGCAGTATCAAATATTTTATCAGATTTAGGTAATTTCAATTCACTTAGTGACGAAGCCTACGAACTGCTTTTATGTGTTTTCATAAGTGCAGAAGATTATTCATTCCAGAAAAACTTCGGAAATGACGGTCTAATGGATAAATTTGCAAGAGAAAATAGAGATTTAATTGCAATTAGTTAGCTAAATGACTTTAAAGGCTAGTTAAATAAGCAAAATAAAGGACTTATAATACTTAAAAAACTACTCCTCGCCTGTGTTTTGTTATCAAGGCGTGGAGGCGGTTTTAAGCTGAAGATTAAGTTTGTTGCCAAAACATAAGCTGATCAATAAAGAGCTGTATTAGTTGTAATTAAGCCCCGGAATGAAGGAGTTTTATTGTCTATAATCAACTTTTAATCTGCACCCCAATGATATATTCATTTAATAAGTAAATAGGGGACAGACCACGGTTAATTAGCTTTCTGTTTGTTAATTGAGCTGGATAATGTGTTAAATGCAAAAGCATTTCCTGAGTATTAATAACTAAATACAACTGTTCATGTGCTATGGTTTATCTATTATTAATACAGCGCAAGGAAGCCTGTCATGCCAAGAAGAGCCAGAATTTCACTCCCTAACATCCCCCATCATATTATTCAGCGTGGTAATAACCGTGATGTGTGTTTTTTCTGCGAACAAGATTATCAATATTATCTAAATTGGCTTGAAGAATATGCTAATGAATATGGCTGCTTGGTACACTGCTATGTGTTAATGACCAACCATGTACACTTACTTATAACACCACCAAGCGCTACTGCATTGAGTCAACTAATGAAACGTTTAGGTCAACGCTATGTTCAATATATTAATCGAACTTATCGCCGTAGTGGCACATTATGGGAGGGGCGTTTTAAATCTTGCCTTGCTCAAGATGAGCATTATGTTATGAGCTGTTATAAATACATAGAACTAAACCCCGTAAGAGCAAATATGGTAGATATGCCTGAAAAATACCCGTGGAGCAGTTACAGATATAACGCCCATGGTGAGAAAAATTCAATGATCACACCTCACTATTTATATATTAGTTTGGCAAGTACCAGCAGTGAAAGAGCATTTGCTTATCGCCAATTATTCAAAAATGTACTCTCTATTCAAGTTATTAAAGATATACGCTTGAGCACAAACGGAAATTTTGTATTGGGATCAGAGCGATTTAAAAACCAAATTGAACGTGTAATAGGTCGACGTGTTTCGCCAGGGCATGCTGGTAGGCCAAAGAAAAGCATCTGACGTAAAAGCAATTCGTGTTTTACCCCCGTTTAATTCCTTTTTTGTAAGCGAATAAGCCATTAACATGAAAGTTAAGTTATTGAGATTGATTTGGGCCTAATTAGCCAATCAAACGCATGGTAAGTTATATATTTGCTATTTATTTTTTTGCTAAAATCTAAACAATAAAATTCTTTAAACTCTTTTAATTTATTTCAACAAAAAATAAACAAAAAATAAACCTAAGGTCAAGAAGTTAATTATGGAAAATAAAAAAGTAGCCCTATTTGAAAACTCTGACTATATGAATAAAGGAAAACAAAAGGGAATGATTTAGAAGTTAAGCTAATAACAAAAGCGGATGCTGATAAAATGTTAGTAATCGAGCCATGAAGCTAAAAATGATTATATTAACTTCCTATTAAACTCTGTAGCATATTTTCCAAAACAGCTGCTAAATTTATTGTTGTGCATCAAAAAGTGCATCAAAAAAATATGGCGCTATATTAAAGCCAATTAAAACAATGCTTTATTTGTCTTTGTAATTAATCGTGCCAAAGAATAGTCGCTTGGTCAGTAGAAGATTGAGCAGAAGAGTTTTGATTCATTTTATCCATGTAAAACAACTTGTTGAGTTTTATTAGTTAGGTAATCTTACGTTTTGGTATTTTATTATAGTTTTAGATATAAAGTTATTTGTAAGTACTTAACATTAGGTCGATTTATGGGTATGACTTTAGCACAGGGGACAGAGAATATCCTATAAATACAACAACGGCTAAATAACGGTTCAGGGGCTAATATTGAAATAAGGGATGCCTGCATCAACAGTTATTTAGTTTGAACATTATGTAAATAAACAAAATTGAGATAACTCGCCTTTAAATCAATAAGCGTTGGCGAAGTGTATGTGACGATTTCTTGTATTTAATAGCATAATTCAGGGTGTCGCAATGACGAATAAAATCCGTTGCCTAAAAAACTACTATTTATATTTTTTACAAATAATTACAGACATTAAAATTTATATAAAGCATTATATAATTAACCATAGCTGATTATTATTTATATATATTACATTCAGTTACCTCAGTTAAACCCTGCATTGTTAGCACTTTTTATAAACTAGCAAAAGCAGCATGGATGAAGTTACATGCGCTGCATGTATATAGGATGTTGTAATCGATGCCACAGTTTTATAACAACAATGCTGATGAACTAGCTAAACAGTATCTCTCAAAATCGTTTGATGAGGTTCACCAAAGTTGGTCACAGTTTTTACCTGTTGTTATAGCAAATCCTAATGCCCGTATTCTTGATTTAGGTGCTGGCTCAGGACGAGATGCTAAACATCTTGCTGAATTATCTGCTTCAACCCATGGTGATAAAAACAACATTCAAATATTTGCCGTGGAACCTGCAAAAACACTGGCAGAAATTGGTGCACTTCAAACTTCTGGCTTAAACGTAAAGTGGATAGAAGATTCACTACCGTCATTAAGTCACTTAACTAAACAAGAAATCAGCTTTGATCTAATACTTTTAAGCGCAGTTTGGATGCATGTTCCACCAAGTGATCGTTCTCGTGCTATTCGTAAACTTGCCAACTTGCTTAAGCCGGGCGGTAAGTTAGTTATTTCTCTGCGCCATGGGCAAACCGATGAAGAGAAAAAACAACGTAAAATGCACAATGTATGTGCCGATGAATTAAAACGTTTAGCTGCCGATGTTGGGCTGTTTACCAAGCTAGAAACCCCAAAAGAAGAAGACCAATTAGGCCGAAATCACGTTTCTTGGCAAACTGTTGTATTGCAGATGCCAGACGATGGAACTGGCGCATTTCCATTTATCCGACATGTGGCACTTAATGACGGAAAGTCAGCAACACATAAATTAGCCTTATTAAGGGTTTTACTGCGCATTGCTGATGGGCATCCCGGTGCAGTCCTGAGAAGAGAAACTTCTCCATTTGGCGATCGCGTTATTTTACCTGTTGGCTTAGTCGCGCTTTATTGGTGTCATCAATACAAAGATTTAATTGATAAACATAGTATATTCCAGAGACCAGGTGTTGATCCTAACATGGGTTTTATGAAAGATAATGGCTGGCATAAGTTAACGTACAGAGCCGCTTCAGATTACCGCATTGGCAACTTGTTTACCGGTGAAGACGCTATTTCACTACATAAAACTATTTCAGCAGCGGTGAGCAATATTAAAACTATGCCTTGTCGCTACATTACCTTCCCAAACCAAGCAGCCAATAATACTCAAACGGTATTTGAAGTTGCCAGTAAAACCGTAAAAGCAAAAGACAGTATCTTCCTTGACTTACAAACACTTGAGCAATGGGGCGAGTTCTCTCTTCCTGAATCTACTTGGCTAGCATTCAATCGTTATGCTTGCTGGATTGAACCTGTATTGGTCAGCGAATGGGTTAAAACCATGGCAAGTTATTCAGGTAATGCTAAGTATTCAGCCCCAGAACAACAGTATCACTTATACCAAGCCCTAAATTGGGAAGAGCCAAAACGCACTACAACCGAAGTGCGTAAACGTTTTGAAGAGCTTAAAACAAGTTTACCTAAGTCTGAGCAAATACGTTGTGTATGGTCAGAAAAATCATTAATGCAAAGTTACGATATTGACCACAGCATGCCATTCGCTCGTTGGCCTAATAACGACTTATGGAATTTACTGCCAACCGATAGCCAAGTAAATAATCAGAAAAGTGACCGCTTGCCGACAGAGCAGAAGTTAAAACAATCGAAAGAAAGAATTCAGCACTGGTGGCAAGTAGCTTGGTTAGACAACAACACCAACGCAGCTGTTTTAAACCAAAGTTTAACGGCATCAGCTCAAACTAATCAAGCAAATACAAATGAACAATACAGCAAAAATGAAATACGAGAAGCTTCAGTGGGTTACGCAATAAGTATAAATGGCCTCATGCCAACGCCAGAAATGCCAACACTAAATAATGACGCGCAGATACAACAAATGAAAAGATTTTTTGCCGAAGCAAATATCGCCTTACCGGGATTAAATTCAGCTAATACATCAATCGATGATCTGTTTGAAGCGCTGATGATGCAACGTGGGTGTTTGAAAGAAATGCAGCAGTTGAGAGAATGGTGATTTTGAAATTTAATAGACTCGTTTATTCGTAGAACATGAACAATGAATGGGGGAGGTAATTAAAGTTAACTTTAAGATCTTATTGGTACTTTAATGGCACCATTTTTACTTATCACCGAGCTTAAAGTCTAAATTGACGGGTATTTCGACCCAAGTAATTAACTAATGGTGATGTGGTCTTTAAAGTATTATGCCTTTGTATATTTGAGAGTAAAGTAGTAAGTTTACGGAGACTGAGGTCAGAGTTAGCTCTATACACTTTGAATCAGCGAAATAAGAATTGATTTTCACGGACGATATTATTGTATGATTTTAAAAGACAAAACCCTTCAAAATGCTATTTCTCCTACGGCTAAAGCAGGTCAAAAACAGGAGCAAGATGTTGCTTTTTTCCTTAGGCGAGCTTACAAGGATCATAAACAAGTTTTTGTTATTAATGATTTTAAATTTACCTTTAATGATGAAACCGCACAAATTGATCATTTGATTGTTTACCCTTATGGCTTTGTATTAATTGAATCTAAAAGCATCAAAGGTGAAGTTAAAGTCAATGGCTTAGGTGAGTGGACTCGTAGTTTAAATAATAATTGGTCAGGTATGACCTCACCTATCAAACAATTAGAGTTGCAGCAAAAACTACTTCGAGAAATGCTACATGAAAATCGAGATACTATCTTAGGTAAGTTATTTGGAATTAAACAACAATCATTTGGAATGCGTTGTTGGGATAATGTTTGTGCCGTTTCAAGTAACTCTGTTATTGACCGTGAGTCAATGCCTAATAATGTATCTAAACAACTTGTTAAAACCGAGTTTTTGGTTGATAAACTTAATGAAATAATGAAGTTGAAAGTTTACGCCATAACAAAACTCAATCCTTTCGATACGCGGCCTGATTTTAATGCTGAGGAATTAAAGTCTATAACGTCATTTCTTATGATTCAATTAGGTGATAATAAAATAGTTAAAAAGCTAGTAGTGAAGGAGCCTGTTAAGTTTGAAACTACTGCTAATAACATATTGAAATGTAAATCATGTGGTGCACAATCAGATTATTCTGCACAGTATGGACGATATGGTTATTTCATAAAATGTAATAAGTGTGAAACTAATACAGCAATGAAAATGCCTTGTGTAAGTTGCGATAGTAAAAATACTAAGGTATCAAAGAAGGGAGAGACGTACAGTTTAAATTGTTTAAGTTGTAATTTTAATCAGCGAATAATTGGTTAAGGAATTAACAGGACATACTCAGCCTAAACTCAGCTCTAAATAAAAATAACTCACAACTTTATCTCAGGTAAGTAATGGCCTCGCCAGAGAAACAAAAAATCAGTTTAGTAGATACCCCTAAATTGATATTTAAGATGAGTGCCATTTTAAATTTGGCAACAAGATAGTAGTCATAAAGTAGGGTAGTGCCTTGTAGGTAACAGACTGTTTTCAACTACTTATTTCTACTCGCCCACTGAAAAACCAGAGCAATAGGGAAAGGTGAAATTAGTACTAAGCCTAGACCAATCAAACTACTGAACGCTACCATTCCTGTTACAGTTTGCTCAATGTCTGTTATGAATAGGCTTATTACACCAGCAAGAAACAGCATTAGTCCAATGATGTGTATTATTTTAAAAACTCTAATTATTGGGTGTTGTGCTTGCGTCATAGGTATTAGCCTTTGCTGATGTTTTTTCAATTATACTTTTTCCGTTAAACTTTCTCTATTAATCAAAGGGCATTTTCGCCATCACTAATGCTAGAATACTTGCCTCAGGAAAAGTCTCCTTTTCGTATTCGGGTTTGTTGTATTAATGAATGGTATATCTGCAAGTTTTTTTGGTCGTTTTATTGTTAAAAATAGAAAAATTAACCTTAGTGAAACGGGCTTGTCGTTTGAGTTTAAAAACAGCTTAATTGAAATTAAATGGCAAGATCTTATTGTGCCAGCGCAATTTAATATCAGCTTTTTAGGCCAAATTGTTACGTTAAAAACCGCTAAGCAAACCTATGTGCTTAGTATGCTTGCTTATAGCGCTAGGCTGATGAAAAAATCAGAGTGCGAAGCGCTTTGGGTGGCGGCTAACCGTTATCGCCTTGATACGCTGTTAGCCTCGATAGAAAAACTAACGGCTAATCAGTATATTCGCCAGTCGAGCATTGAACGTTTTCAGTTACTTATTCAACAAGAATTTCTGCGTTGGTTTCCTTGGATTAAACAAAGTAAAGCACTGCCAATAGTAACTGAAAAGCTGCAATGGTTGTCGCATTATGCGCGTTGGCAAGCTCAAGATATTGATGATTGTAGAGAGCGCTATATCACCCAGCAACTGCATGTTCATCAAGCCTTTTTTGATGGTGTTGAGTCTAACCCGTTAACCTTGCCTCAGCGCCGTGCTTGTATTATCGACAATGATAATAATTTGCTGTTAGCAGGCGCAGGAACGGGCAAAACCAGTGTTATGGTGGGTCGAACTGGGTATTTGCTTAATAGTAAGCAAGCACAGCACCGCGACATTTTGTTATTAGCGTATGGCCGCAAAGCCGCAGATGAAATGAACGGGCGGATAATAAACAAACTCGCTAATGGCAATAAGCCTACTGATAAAATAAGTGCGACTACTTTTCATAGTTTAGGCTTGTATATTATTGCGCAAGTAGAAGGCGCAAAGCCGAGTTTATCGCTATTTGCTGAAGATGAAAAAGCGAAAACTAAGTGGGTGCAAAGCTGTTTTGAAACGCTGATTAATGAGCATGCGCAGTATCGTAGGCTTATTATTGAGTATTTTAGTCGATACTATTACGTTGAGCGCAATGATTTTGATTTTAAAAGCTTGGGCGAGTATTACCAGTATTTAACCGACAACGACATTCGTAGCTTAAAGGGCGATAAAGTTAAAAGTTTTGGCGAGCTTTATATTGCTAATTGGTTGTTTAATCATGGTATTGAATATCAGTACGAGGCTAACTATGCATACGATGTTAGCACGGTTCAGTGCAGGCAATATCGACCTGACTTTTTTCTGCCTGAGCTTAACATGTACATTGAATATTATGGCATAGACGAGAACGGCGATACGGCTACTTTTATTGATAAAGAAAAGTATCATGCGGCCATTGCATGGAAGCGAGATGCCCATCAACACTACCAAACACGTTGTCTTGAGTTAAGTTATGCTCAGCATAAACAAGGTCGCTTAATTAGTGCGTTAGAGGCTTGTTTTAATGCAGAAAATATCGACGTTGAACAGTTACCTGATGAAGCGATACTCGACAGTTTACGAGAAAGTGGCCGTATAACGCTGCTGGCTAATTTATTTTCGCAGTTGGTTGGTCTTTATAAAGCGGCTTGTTTAGATGCATCGTTAGAGAAAAACGTTATTGCTAACTCCGCCGATCCAAAACAAACGGCGAAGGCATTGGTGTTACTTAAGCCGATTTTAAGTCGCTATCAAACACACTTGACAAGTTATGGTGAGATTGACTTTGAAGATATGATCAACAAGGCGCTTAGCTATGTGCAGGCGGGTAAATTTGAATCACCGTGGCGTTATATTATGGTGGATGAATTTCAAGATATTTCAGAGCCTAGGGCGCGCTTAGTAAAAGCGTTGCGCGATAATAATAAGGCTTGTTCTGTGTTTGCTGTTGGTGACGACTGGCAAGCTATTTATCGCTTTAGTGGCGCTGACGTAACTTTAACCACAGGTTTTGCCGATTATTTTGGTGCCACTGGTGCAGCTACTAATATAACTAATATAACTAGTACAACTAATACCGCTAATATAAATAGGGCTAGCGCTGCTAGTGCCACTACTGCTAGTTCAACCACACAGTCGACATTAGATACTACCTTTCGTTTTAATAACCGAATTGGCAAAGTGGCTACTGACTTTATCAGTAAAAACCCTAGTCAAATTAATAAAACTATTCGTTCTTTACAACAAGTGCCAGCGCCTGCGGTGTCATTACTTAAACGTGAGTTTGGCGCGGTTAAGTCGACTACAGCTTTTACTGCACAAGCCGCTAGTGTTAATGCCTATGATGCTAGGGCCAATGGTGCTAAGGCCACAGCTGCAGAAAACAGCAATACTATTGATGAAATAGCCAATGGCGCAGTTGATGATGTGTTAGCGGCTATTTCTGCGAAAGTGCCTGCTAATCAACTAAGCGATGATAAAAAGGTAACACCGATCAGCGCCTATTTTTTAGCGCGCTTTTGGTTTCAGCTGCCGAGCAAAGCAACCCTTGAACGCTTAAAAGTTCAGTATCCGCTGCTAACGCTTGAGTCGCAGTCGTTTCATGCTTCAAAAGGTAAAGAGGCTGATTACGTAATTATTTTAGGGTTAAAGAAGGGCGCACATGGTTTTCCGTCGCAGAAAGCAACACCGGCATTACTCGATGCCTTGCTTGCTAAAGCAGAAAAATATGCCTACGCAGAAGAGCGTCGTTTGTTTTATGTCGCGTTAACCAGGGCTAAACATCGTGTTTATATTATTGCAGATATGAGCGAGGCAAGCTGTTTTGTTAAAGAGCTTGTCGATGAACATGCACACGACATTGAATTAGATGAATTTGGCAGTGCTGCCAGTCAAAACTTTATTGATGAAATAAACTGTTTGGTTTGTGAAACTGGCATACTAAAAAAACGCACGGGCAAGTATGGCGCGTTTTATTCTTGCTCGCATTTTCCACGTTGCGAGCATAAAGAAAAACCGTGTTTAAGCTGTGAAAGCCCGATGACACGACAACGTTTTACCGGCTTTAAACTGTGTTTAAATAACACCTGCAATACCATCATACCCACCTGTGAAAAGTGCAACGCAGAAATGGTATTACGTTCAAGTAAAAACGGTCAGTTTTGGGGCTGTAAAAACTTTAAAGGCAATGAGCCGATGAGTTGTAAACATGGTGTTGATGAAGCAAAAATAAACTGGCCAGCTTTGGTTTGAATAGATTTGAATGGATTTGAATGGGGTTAAATAGGTTTGAATATTTCTGCTTCACCATCCTCAATGTGAAGATAATAAAGGTACAATTTAATGCGATTAATTTACTCAATAAGTAAAACCTTAGATAGGTGGCTAGCAGCAGAGTTACCGAATTTTGAAGGTACTCGAAAAGGGTAAGGTAAGTCTATTTTTTGACAATTTAATTTTACTTAACTTTGGCGTTACACAAGCATAAGTTACTAATATTTTCGTAGATTATATTTTGAAAGTCGTTATAATTTTTTTGTTTGATAAATAAATTTAATTGGATTTACAACAAAATAAATGTACCTAGTTGGGTGCATAATGCTTGTTTACATACATAGGGAAGAACAATGATACAAAAAATAGCAATGATTGCTTTAGTATTTACAACAACATTTGCCTTTAATGCAAATGCAGGCTTGATCAATCAATACGGAGTAGTTGCTTATAGTAATGGCGTATATCAAGGAGGAATGGGAAGTACATCTGCAGAGATTTATAATAACTCAACTAGCCTTTATGGCGAATTACAAACAACGAGTTACTTACCAACGTTAAAAGGGAAAACAACAAGCGGTTATAACAGAATATTAGCTGTGCAAGCGTTTCAATATACCGGTACTTCACCTTATGATTTAGATTTATCTATTGACCTTCATGGTAGTTCAAGTGGTGGTAATTCTACTTACTTAAGAGCCGACGTGGGTATTATTGATGTGGGTTATAGTATTAGCGGTATAGAAGAATATTATTTTGGTTATGACTTTGCTACCGTTTATTTTGAGCCATCTGAAGGCTATGGTGTTGATCAAACAAGCCTTTTTATTAGCAATGAACAAGACGTAAATAAATTAGACACGTTAAGTATTTCACTGAATACCAATCAGTATTTTTATTTGGTTTCTCAGTTAACCGTAAGCGCACAAGATGGCGGCTACGCAGACGCTTGGAATACACTAAATATGAGCTTCTCTGATTCGAGTAACTTGCTTTCAGCTGTTCCAGCGGCCAATGCTGGACCAACAAGTGTGCCGGAGCCAACAACATTTGCTTTGTTTGCTTTAACGTTATTTGGCCTTGCGGTAAGAAAAGTGCAAACTAAAAAGTAAAATAATAGAGTAAAAGTAATTTGAGATAAATCTCGCTTATTTGTTAAGACTTACGCTTACAAACTTATTAATTAAAAAACCGACTTTATGTCGGTTTTTTTATCTCGATAAAAAATCTATTTAAGGTATTGAATGGTGGTATACATGCATGGCTTAATGGCGCTCTTAATATCAATTCACAATTGAGATATTAATTAGCGCGTAAATTTTGTCAGCTACTTTGCTCTCGATGCAAAATTTAATGTAGATTTATTCTAGCGTCAAATTATATCTCTGGCCTAAATTTTGCTCAGTGCTATATATGTCAAAAACTTGAAAAATATAACATGATTAATAGCTTAAATACCTATAGCGCGCTGCTTAATAGTTCATCGTCTGTAACGTCTAATACCTCAGAAGTAGACAATATTATTGCTGAGCATAAAGCAAGCAGTACAGAAAACGAAGCCGTGTTAACGGGTAGTAGCAGTAACTTATATTTATCAAATAGGGCACAAAAAATAAATGCTATTAGCAATGAATTTTTTAGTAAAGATGCACTCAATTTTAATGATGTTGATGCATTGAAAGAACGGGTTTATCAGCTTGGTTTAATTTCAAAAAATGAATACACGGCATTAACCGATTCATCATCACAAGCTGAAAGTGAATCTTCAAAAAGCTCCGATAAAACTATAAGTATTGTTGATTTTATCAGTAGTTTACTTGAGCGTTTAGAGAATGATGATAACGAAAGTAATGCCGATGGTACTAATGATTTTACGTCAGCACCTGAAGAAGATAGTGCGGCATTAACAGCTTTAATTAAAGCGCTTGAGTCGGCAAAATATATTATTTCAGACGTTGAGGAAGCAAAGCGCGGGTCAGACTTTAAAGCCAATCTGCAAGACACCTTATTATTACTTAAAGAAACCATTGAAGCGCCAAGTTTCGAAAAAATACCATTAGACGATAAAGTATCGCTCAGTAAAGTTTATCAAACCCTAGAAATAGTTGACCAGCTTTCACCTGAACGGTTAAATAACGAAAAGCTCAATAAATATATGGATTTATCTTTTAGCTAATATTTATATTTACTATTTTTTTAACGAACACCTCCAACTGATGGTTACATAACATTAATCACATATTAAATATTGAACCTATCTACTTGCCAATTTAGTATGGTTTGATGTTATTTTCGGTTACCCGAATTTTATTGAATTGCAGGTTTATGTATATGTTATCACTTTATCCAGCCATTGAGCCTTTTGGGCATTTTTATCTTCCTGTCGCTAATAACTTAGCTAGTCAAACATTAACTAACGACACAATATCGAATAACTGTTCATCACAAACACATCAATTATATGTTGAGCAATGTGGCAATCCTGATGGTATTCCCGTGATTTTTTTGCACGGAGGACCAGGATCTGGTTGTCGGCCATCACATCGATGCTTTTTCGATCCTGCTTTGTACCATATTATTTTGTTTGATCAACGTGGCTGTGGTCGCTCTCGTCCTAAAGGGCTGTTAAAACATAATACTACCGGCCATCTTGTAGAAGATATTGAGTTAATACGTCAACATTTAGGTATTGAAAAATGGTTGGTTTTTGGTGGTTCTTGGGGCACTACGTTAGCGCTAACTTATGCACAGCGATTTGCTGATAAAGTTGCGGGCTTGATATTACGCGGAATATTTCTGGCTCGCCAACAAGATATTGATTGGTTTTATAGCGAAAATGGTGCGGCTAAAACTTACCCTGAGGCTTGGCGTTACTTAGTTGAACACTTGCCTATTTCACAGCAAGCGCAGCCAATATCGGCAATATATCAACAGCTTTCTAGTACTGATAATGCATGTTCAAACGCTATGCTTAAGCGAATACAATTTTGGGAAGCTAGTTTAGTTTATTGGCAAAAACGGCTTACGCTTGACGATATATCAATAACAGAAGATGAAAAAACATCGGCCATTATTCAGTTGTTTTATTCAATGAATCAATGCTTTATTGAGCAAGCCCCAATACTTGAACATATTGATAGTATTCGGCATATTCCAACAAAAATAATTCATGGTCGCCATGATATGGTTTGCTCTGTTGAGCAAGCTTGGTTATTAAAGCAATGTTGGCCTGAAGCTGAACTTTCAATTATTGAAATGGCTGGGCATGTTGCTAGCGAGCCTAAAATAATTTCGGCGCTAGTAAAAGCTACGAATGATTTTGCAAAGCTTAGCTGATGGATAAGGTTAAGGGTTAAAGGGATAAGCGTTAACGGATACTCTAATAGTAACAATTTTTAGTATTATTAAACGTTTGAGGTAGGCGACTTAATCAAAACATTAGTATCTTTTAACTGCTTTTATATCGGCGCAATATCATTATCCTTACATGCACCTATACTTTTCCATCTAAAGTATGATTTTTTATTAAATAGAAATTAAATACAGTAACTAGGTAAGCAATATTACGTTAAGTTTTACTAACCAAAGAGGAATAAATTATGTGGATTAAGCCTAATTTTGAAGAAATGCGTTTAGGATTTGAAGTTACTCTTTACATCAACAATCGCTAATAATTACACCATTAATAATTACTTCAGTTAGCTTTAATTTTTAAAAAACTGGGGTAATTAATTTTCACTGTTTAATTTCTCCTTTCCCACTTGTTTTAACTCGAGGCACATATGAAAATTTTAGTGCTAGGCTCAGCTGCAGGTGGCGGATTTCCACAATGGAATTGTCATTGCGCTAACTGTAAAGGTTTACGCGACGGAACAATTAAAGCCACTGCGCGCACACAATCGTCAATCGCTGTTAGCCCTAATGGCAAAGATTGGGTGTTAATCAATGCCTCTCCAGATATTCGTCAACAAATTAATCAATCGCCACAACTTTGGCCAGAGCAAGGCAGCCGAGGTACAAATATTCGTGCAGCAATTTTAACTGATAGCCAAATAGATCACACCACTGGCCTGTTAACGTTACGAGAAGGATTGCCGCTTGACGTGTATTGCAGTGATGTAGTTTATGAAGACCTATCAACCGTATTTCCCTTGTTTAACATGTTAGAACACTGGCACGGCGGCTTGAATTTTAATCTTATAGATACCGATAAACGCGCACCATTTAGTGTGAAAGGTGTTGCTGATATCGCTTTTGAACCGGTTATTATAGAGTCGAATGCGCCGCCATATTCTCGCTATCGCGATAAAGTGGTTGATGGTAATAACATTGGCTTAAAAATTATTGATAAAACCAGCGGTAAATATTTATTTTATCTCCCCGGTATTGTTGAAAGTAATGCTCAAGTTGAGCAAATTTTATCAGAAGCAAGTTGTGTACTCATCGACGGCACATTATGGCTAGACGATGAAATGATCGCGCAAGGTGTTGGTAAAAAGTTGGGTTCAGAAATGGGCCACATGCCGGTTAATGGAGAGTTTGGTACGGTTGCGTTATTAAATAAATTTCCGATTGAGCGAAAAATTCTTATTCATATAAACAACACAAACCCCATTTTAAATGAAGAGTCTCCTCAGCATCAGTATGTTTTAGACAATGGTGTCGAAATTGCCACCGACGGCATGGAAATAACGATTTAATCTCATTTTATAGGATCCATTTTTATGCAGGCTTGGACCAAAGAACAGTTTGAAAAAAAATTAAAAGATAAAGGTCAGCTTTATCATATTCATCATCCCTTTCATATTGCTATGCATAAAGGTGAATGTAGTAAGCAAGAAATACGAGGTTGGGTTGCTAATCGCTTTTATTATCAAGCGAATATATCGATAAAAGACGCCGCTATTATGGCCAATTGCTGTGATATAGAAACTCGGCGTTTATGGATTCAGCGCATACTTGATCATGACGGTAGCGTGGGTGATAACACGTTAGGTGGCATTGAAGCTTGGTTGCGTTTAGGTGAGGCAGTGGGGTTAAATCGACAAGATTTACTTGATGAAAAATTTGTACTGCCAGGCGTGCGTTTTGCGGTTGACGCTTATGTAAACTTTGCCCGCAGAGCAAACTGGCAAGAAGCGGCTTGTTCATCGTTAACTGAAATGTTTGCCCCTGAAATACACCAAAGCCGCCTTGATTCATGGCCCACAAATTACCCGTGGATAAAACCTGAAGGGTTAAGCTATTTTCAAATGCGTTTATCGCAGGCGCGCCGCGATGTTAATCATGGTTTACAAATAACTTTAGACCATTTTACTAGCCGCACCCAACAAGAAGATGCCTTGAATATTTTACAATTTAAGTTAGATATTCTCTGGAGCATGTTAGATGCTATTGCATTAGCATACCAACAAGGCAAAGCGCCTTATCAAGCCATATTAGGTGATGAAGCCATTGCCAATCCTATTTGCCACAAGGGGATATTTAAGTGAGTACACCAGCAGTAGCATCTAATAAAGTACCGGTACTTAATACCATGTTTCGTTTTCAGTGGGAAAAAGCACAAAACTGTTTTGTGTTGTTGTTTCCTGAAGGCATGGTAAAACTTAACGGTGGTGCTGGCGAAATTATGCAACTTGTTGATGGAAAAAAAAACCTGCAAGAAATTACTGATACTCTGAATGAAAAATTCCCTGATGCCGGTGATTTATCTGCGGATGTGAATGAGTTTATCAGCACTGCAATTGAAAAAAAGTGGCTATATTATGATTGATCAAACCGCTACCTCTGATTCAGTAGGCGAAGCTCCTAGTGTAAATATAAGCGAAAATATAAGCAAAAATCTGGATGAAAATTCAAGTGAAATGCTAACTGAAAGCATTTCAACAGTCGGCCCACCACTATGGTTGCTTGCCGAGTTAACTTACGACTGCCCATTACATTGTCCTTATTGTTCGAACCCAACACAGTTAACTGAAACCAAAGATGAGCTAACCACCGAACAATGGTGCCAAGTATTTACCGAAGCCCGAGACATGGGTGCGGTGCAACTGGGCTTTTCAGGTGGCGAGCCGCTATTGCGTAAAGATTTAGAAGTACTGGTAAAGCATTCTAGAGATTTAGGTTTTTATACTAACTTAATTACCTCGGGCATTGGCTTAACTGAAAAACGCATCGCTAAGTTAAAAGTAGCTGGGTTAGATCATATTCAAATAAGTTTTCAGGGAGCTGATCCCGAAGTAAACGATGCTATTGCCGGAAAAGGCAACGCTTACAAACAAAAATTTAAAATGGCTAAATCGGTTAAAGCACAAGGTTATCCTATGGTGCTTAACTTTGTTATTTCT
Organism: Colwellia sp. NW0002-52-1; assembly: GCF_057550865.1. Classification (NCBI taxonomy): domain Bacteria; kingdom Pseudomonadati; phylum Pseudomonadota; class Gammaproteobacteria; order Alteromonadales; family Colwelliaceae; genus Colwellia; species Colwellia sp. NW0002-52-1. The sequence continues at coordinate 25,472 of NZ_BAAJLU010000009.1, forward strand.
AAACAAAACATCAGTCAAATTGCAGAAGTTATGCGTTTAAGTTGTGAGTTAGAGGCTGATTATGTTGAGTTAGCCACTGCGCAATATTACGGTTGGGCGTATCAAAACCGGGATCATTTGCTGCCCACTCAAGCTGAATTGGTTGAAGCTGAGCGCATAGTTAATGAGTTTAGAGAGCAACAGCAAGGCAAAGGGCCACATTTTATTTTTGTAACTCCTGACTATTATGAAACAAGACCTAAGGCTTGTATGAATGGCTGGGGCACCACATTTTTAACCGTTACGCCTGATGGCTCAGCCTTGCCTTGTCATAGCGCAAAAATGTTACCGTTGACTTTTCCAAATGTTAAAGACAAGTCGATTGCCGACATTTGGCAACAAGATTTTTCATTTGAATACTTTCGTGGTGACGATTGGATGCCACAACCTTGTAAGGGGTGTGATGAAAAAGAGAAAGACTTTGGCGGTTGTCGTTGTCAGGCCTTTATGATGACAGGCGACATGCATAAAACTGATCCCGTGTGTAGTAAGTCTGAAGATCATCACCTGATTCAAAAAGCTATCGAGAGTGCAATAAAACCTTCCAAAGCTATTGTTGATCGCATTAACCAAAGTACGGCGATGAAACATGCTAAAAATGCTGAGTTAAATATTGTTACCGTAAAAGTATGAGCGTAGCTGCACCCTTGATTGATAACATGTATCGCCATGAAAATGGTTTAAAACATATCAACATTGTTAATAATGAAGGCTACAGCGCTTTGTTTGTGGTTAACACCCCAATATTTGATAATAGTGGGGTAGCGCATGGTGTTGAACATGGCATTTTTCGTCGCAGTTTAGCTTTTGAAAACCCTGAAACTTTATTTCAACTAACGGCGCTTACTGATGCAAAAATTAATGCATCAACGTTTGCTGATACCACTTATTTCCATTGCCAAAGCCCGTGTGAATATACCTTCAACTTAGCCATAGAGTATTTATTAAATGGCTTGTTTTCGCCGGTGTTCGATGAAGAGTACTTAAACGGTGAAGTTTATGATGGCAAAGATAAAGGCGTTATTTATCGTGAACTTATTGGTATAGAGCACACCAAGAGCAACAGCGAAATAAAAGAAACAAGCGAAACATGCGAGATAGAGCATGAGTTTAATTATGGCGGTGTTAGCAGTACTATTGGCGACTTAACACTTAAAGAAATTAGGGCTTTTCATCAACGTTTTTATCAAGCGAGCAATATTACCTTAGTTACCGCTAATGCCGATGTTGAAAATATATCAGCGTTAATTTCGCGCTTATCTGTGCCAGTTAGCCAAGCACAAACTAGCCAAGCACAAAATAACCAAAGCCATTCGTTAAAAGATAAAGCTAACGCCGAGATAAAAAAAACGAGTAACAATCGTGGCAATAATAACAAAGCCGAACATTACCAAGCAAAATATTCCCCAGCAATTAACACGCTTATAAATGCTTATTCTTTAACGTTGAAAACGCCAAATGACTTACGTTTTGAACAATATAAAAGTGTTGAAAATGAAACGTTGACCGTTGATATTAAAGGGCAGGTGAAAGCCGAATCCAAACTCAATCTCAAACTAAAGCCCAAGTCTAAAATAATTCAAATAGAAAAAGCAGCTCAAACAGCTAAAGCAGGTGTAATTGCACCGCTCGTATCTTTGGCTGATAAAATTAGTGATGCGGTTAATGCTGAGCAAACATTTGATACTAGTGCTGAGATTAGTGTTGGCAGTAGTGCTGATACTAGCCCACTTAAAAGAAGTAAAGCCGAGTCAGCAAGTCAGCCATTACCTAAATTATTCACTTCGCTTTGCCTAGAAGCAAAACAACAGTTTGTATTAAATCACTCAGCTAAAAAAAACTTAACTAGCAAAGAATTAAGTCAAAAACAAAAGCCAAAAGAACACACCAAAGCGGTAAGTGTTTACGATCAGAATAACGCCTTATGGTTGATAAAAATTAGCAAAAAAGAACAAGCTATTGCCAATATCACCAGTTATGTATTGAGTGCTTATCCCGCATTTATAGCACGTAGATGTGAAGGCTTTTGTTATGCCACACAAGCATTAACCATTGAAGACTCAGCTTATCTTGCTATTTATAGCGCTTTTGACGTAGCACCAGTCGAGCAAATAAATACAATTTCACCATGCTTGTTGACCTTAAGTGAAGATATGGCTTTTATTAGTCAGAGCTTAATATTGGCTAAAATAAAGTACTGTCGGGTTCATCAAGTAAATAGCAGTAATGTTGCCGATTTAAGCCCAGAAGATATTGTTGGCTATTTACAAAGAATAGCTGTGGTTATGAGCTTAATTTAAGCGAAGCTTTTTTAGATAGTAGATAGTAGATATTAGATATTAAAGAGTTGAGGTTAGATAGTTGACCAATGCTGATCAACTCACTATGAAAGCATGTTTTTACACGAGTTTTTCTGCAAAAAATGCTAATGTGCGATCCCATGCAAGGTCTGCATTTTCTTTATCATAGCGCCCTGTAGAATCGTTATGAAAACCATGATGAGCATTTTTATACATGTGCATTTTATAAGGCACACCAGCCTGTTTTAAGTCGCTTTCATATTCAGGCCAAGATTTATTCACTCGCTCATCAAGCTCACCCAGTTGCACAAGTAACGATGCTTTAATATTTTTTCTTAACTCTTTCGATGCGGGTGTGCCGTAAAAGGGGACGCCTGCGATAATAAGATCAGAGTCGATTGCCGCTAAATAATTAACCATGTAACCACCAAAACAAAAACCTACAGCGCCGAGCTTGCCGTTACTTCTTGGGTGTTGCTTAATAAAGTTTGCCGCCGCTACAAAGTCATGCTGAATTTTAGCGCGATCCATGGTTCTTTGCATTGCTCTGCCTTCATCGTCATTACCAGGGTAGCCACCTAAAGGAAATAAAGCATCGGGCGCAAAGGCAAGGTAGCCAGCTTTAGCCAAACGGCGAGCTACATCTTTAACATAAGGGTTTAAGCCTCTGTTTTCATGGATAACAAGCACAACAGGCAGGGGGCCTTTTTTATTGGTTGGTGTAACTAAATAGCCTGCACCTTTACCGTAACCGTGTGGTGAGTCAAAAGATTCATAGGTTGCTTTTATATCTTCATCATTAAAAGATACTTGCTCGGCTAAGGCATAATTAGGTAAAAGGGCCGATGTGAGTACGGTCATTGAATAACCCACAGCCACTAAAGTACCAAGCTTTGCCATAAATGTTCTACGATCCATGCCGCCATGTGCATAAGAGTCGTACCAGTCAAATGCTTCTTGAGGAATATCACTGTTTTGTTTTTTTGACATTTTAATCTCACTTATGAATGTTGATTTTGACAAAATATGAACGCTTTACCTAGGGATAAAGTAGGATAATTTCTCGGGTAGCACAACTTAAAAGTTATTATTGATCGTTAGAGTTTAAGCAGGCTAGCTGTTTCCATGTATCTGGTTTAGTCACAAACTATTTTCAAACAGGCTACTTATATCAAGTTGCTTAAAAAAGACTAGTTAGAACGGATAAGTTACCTGCTTTAGTCAGCTATTATTTCAACAAGTACAGCATTGAGGTTTTCAATTTCATCGGTTTTACTGGCTTGTTAAGTAATAAAATATCGTTAGCTTTAACCTCGTTCTTTAACTCTTTACTGTAATTGGCGGTGATCATAATTACCGGCAGTTCATTAACGCGTAAGCTATTTATCTCGGTTGAAACGTCTAAACCATTAACGCCGTCGTCAAGATGGTAATCCACGATGAGTATGTCTGCATGGTCATCTGCCACATTCACTTGTTCTTGCAAATGTTTCAAGCTAGTTGCGGTGGTTACAATAAAATCCCAGCCGCCTAATAACTCAGCCATACCGGCACAAACGGTCGCATCGTTATCAATAATCCATATTTTACGCTTAGCTAAAGCCGTATTATCAAGGATGTAATTTTGAGGGTTTATGGTTTGAGGTAAGTCACTTAATTTACCTAAGGGCACTTTTACCGAAAAAACTGAGCCTTTACCTAAGGTAGAATTAACCATAATAGGTTGCTTTAATACGGTTGAAATTTTATCGACAATGGCAAGCCCTAAGCCTAGGCCGTTACGAAACGCTGATTGAGACGATTTAAGACGTTTAAACTCCTTAAATATCTCTTGAAGCTGGTCTTGGGCAATACCCATACCATTGTCCCATACTTCAATAGAAACATAATCACCTTGTCGTCTACAGCCAAGTAAGACCTTGCCATTATTGGCGTATCTAAAGGCATTAGAGAGAAAGTTGCGCAGAATGCGTGCTAGCAATACACTGTCAGAATTTACCACTAAATCGCTACTAACATAGTGTAATTTTACTTTAAATTGTTCACTGGTTTGTTGATATTCACTGGCTAGGTTATTAAGTAATTCTGATAATTTAAATGAGCTTTTGTCTGCTTTTACTACACCCGCATCTAGTTTTGAAATATCTACTAGGGTGCAAATTAAGTTCTCTAAATCGTCTAACGAATTAGAAACAGAACCCAGCAGTTTTTTGGTATTCGTTTCTAACGTTTTTTCCATGAGTGAGCTGGTAAACAACTGCGCGGCATTTAAGGGTTGCAGTAGATCATGGCTAACAGCAGCTAAAAATTTTGTTTTGGTGCTGTTGGCAAACTCAGCTTCACTTTTGGCTTTATGTAAATTCGCTTGTGCCTGGCTGCGCTCAGCTACTTCAACAATTAACTTATCGTTTAACCCTTGCAGTTGAACCGTTCTTTCTTGCACTCTAATTTCAAGTTCATCATGAGCTTTTTGTAGTGCAAGGGCATCTTTTCTACGTGCGGTAATGTCGCGAATAAGCACGAAAAACCCAAGAACATGGCCTTTATTGTCGCGATTAGGCACGTAAGATTTTAAAAGATAGCAAGGTTCACCTTTTTTGTTTTTTTCTTCCATGGCAAAGCTGACACTTTCACCTTTTAAAGCGCGATCAACATAAGATTTTAATTCAGTGAAATTAGTATGCACACGGCTTTGTTCTAGCTCCAAACCATTAAGTCCGCCTTGTGGCAAACCATACCAGTCAACATATACTTGGTTAGTAAACTGATATTTTAGATCTTCGCCTATGTAGGCGATCATCGCGGGAACATTATCAGTAATTAATCGCAGCCAACTTTCACTTTTTCTTAACGATTCTGCATAGCGATGACGTTCGGTAATATCGCTGTAGGTTTTGATGATTTTACCATTATTTAAACGATGATCACGTATTTCTAGAACCGTTCCATTCATTAGCGTTTGGGTATAATAATAGTTATCTGTACTAGATTTTGGTGCGAGATCAAGCTCGGTTAAGTTTTGCACATTATTGGTGTTGGGCATTGCCCGTAAAAGGTTTGGCGATAATTGACTAATTTGTGCAAACCGCATATTCCATACTTCAATTTTATTTTGGCTGCTGATTAAAACCACACCTTGTGAAAGGTTATCAATTAAGTTTTGCAGTAACAAAGATTTTTGCGCCATGCCACGCTCGTATCGGGCGCTTTCTGCATTTTTAATGGCAGTAATATCGGTATAAAGCATTACCCAGCCACCTTCGCTGGTGCGATGTTCGTTGAGTTGGAACCAACGATCGTCTGATAGCTGATATACGGGGCTGGCAAAATTATCCCCCGGTGATGCTCGACGAATAATGCCACGTGTTTTAGCTAACTCTTTTAAGTCATTAAGGTTTGCACCTTCAACAATAGGTAAGCCAGAATCACTCCAAAAGCTGGCAAAGTTACTGTTTTGAAGAATAATTCTGCCATCGTTATCGAGTAAAACAAAGGCTTCTGTAATGCTTTCAATCGCATCTATAAAGCGTTGTTTAAATAAGTTGGCAGTATCATTTGCTTGTTTTAATGCTCGGTTACTCGACTCTAGTTTTGCGAGTGTTTCATTCAGTGTTTGCGTTTTTTCTCGTACTTGTTCAGCTAAGTGCACAGAATGTTCAAAAGCGGTGTAGGGGGCATATTGATTTTCGCCACTGTCTTCAACACGTTGCATTAAAGCATTGTTAATTTTAATAAGTTTAGCATTTTGATGTTTTAGCAAAGCCAACTCATCTTTTAAAGCTTGCTCACTCATTGTCGCCTCCAGCGATGAAAACGCCGGTAAAAGTTTGGTTTAAGTGAATACCATTAGTATGTTCGCCGTAGGTATTAAAACCAACAATGTTGTATTGGGCATTTAAACGTCTTACTCGCGATTCTAAGCCTTTTTGTTCAATTTCAAGCCGCCTTAAAAAGCAATCACAGGTTAGGACTAATTCAGGGGCACCATAGCGTTGTGAAATTTCACCAAGTTTGTCTGTTACAGGGGAAAATATATCGCCCATTTCTACGGCTGTTAGCACAATACCAACATCCACTGCGCAGTAAAATGTTAAGCTTAAATCTGCTTCATTCACTTTTTGAATAGAACGAATATAGTAGTCACCGCCGACTTTAACCGCTAATGGATTAAGCGAAAATACTTCTGGGCTTAAATCTTTCAGGTCAATATTGAGTAATTTTGCATACTCTAATGCTGCAGACTCGGCGTTTAATTCGTACACCGTTCTGTTGGCTGCGTCAGCATCGGTAACCACGAGTTTTTCTATTGGTCGCTTGATGTGGTGACAGGTAAAAACTTCAAATGGCAAAATGGTGTTAACCATAATAACAATTGCAGCGTTTCGATAAAATTTTCCGTGATAATAAACATGAGTCTTAGTTAAATTTATGTCGTCGCCCGCCGAACCACCAAAATGCGGAATAGCTCTAGCAGCAGAGTTTAAGGTAACTAAAAACTGTTCTTCGCTTGAAGAAAGGCCATCGAGTAAGGTGAGTAAGAAACTGTTATTTTTTATCTCTGTTAACTCTTTCGATTGGCAGCTTTCAACTAACTCATTAATGGTTGACTGAGCATTGATGGTGTCGAATTTTTCCATCGACTCAATTAATGTAGCGCAAATAGCAAAGTATTGGCTGGAAAATCCGATAGCAACTATGGAGTGCTGTTCGTAACCTTGGTTTGTGACTTCGCCAGCGGTAGTACATCCGACAATATCAACATCGGTAAAGGTGCTTTCCATACTTTGTGCTAGGGTGTCTAGCGCATAAGTAGAGGAGCAATAGAAAAGCACAAAGCTGATGTTCGCTTTATTTAATTGTTGATATAGTTCAAGGCTTGCAATGGCAGGGTCTATTGCTTTACTAACTGCCGTAACTGTTTTTATTTCATGCATACATTCGGCTCATCATTATGTAGATAACCATCATATAGTTTACTGGTTACAGTTCAACACCTTTATCGGTGAAGGCTTTGTTTTATTTGCATATTTATTAACTACGCAGAGCTTAGGGCTTTCAATAACCACAACACATTCTAAGCATTGAATACATTCACTGTAGTCAATTGCACCTGTGGGTTTAATGGCGTCTATACCACATTTTTTATTACGACAAAGCTGACATGGTGAGCCACATTCATCACGACGTCTTAACCATTTAAATATGGGGTATCGACCAATAATTGCTAATCCTGCGCCTAACGGACACAAATAACGACAATAAAATTTATGAATTTTCAAGCTCAAAAGTAGCAGTAAAACAGCATACAAAACAAACGGCCAATAGCGCACAAAATTAAGTGTTATGCTGGTTTTAAAAGGCTCTATTTCAGCCAGTTGCTCTGCTAGTGTTAGTGAGTAAAAAGAACAAGCGACTAACAATACCAGCAATACATATTTTACTTTTTGACCCGCTTTATGGTGTTGAGGCTTAATTTTAATTTGTTTTATTTTCAGTTTAGTCGCTATCAAAGTCATTATTTCTTGTAGCGCACCAAAAGGGCATAACCAACCACAGAACAAACCTCGGCCCCACAAGAACAGGCTAATAAAGACAAAAATCCATAAAATAAATATTATCGGATCAAGCAGAAATACTTCAATGTTAAAGCCTTGTTTGATTGACAATAACAAGGTGTAAATGTTGACAACAGACAACTGCCCTTGGGAATAAAAGCCGATAAAGCCGATAACAAATATCAAGGAGATAAAGCGTACTTGGTGAGTTAACTTTTCATTTTTCGCCAACGTTTCTTGCTTAATAAAAATTAGTGTTAAGGCGATAAGATATATGCAAAGTATGATTATTTCATTACTTCGTTGTAGCCAAAGCTTTAGCCATAATGGTTGCGCTTTTTCAGGTTGAACTAAAGGCGTTTTATCAAGAAACAAAGTTTCAGGTAATGTACTCGCAAAGTTAAAGTTGTGTTGTTTTTTAGATAAAAATGATTGGTTATAGTTAACAGCTAACGACAGGGTTAACTCTTTGTTTAGCTCAAAACCAGATTGAGACTTAATACGGAACACTTTAATTTCATTATAGTCGGGTATTTCAAGTGCAAACCTAGGATTGAAATAGCTATAAAAGTCGACATCGCGCATATCAACCGGCAGTGCGGTTTGCGTTGCGCTTAAACGACTAGGAACGGTTTGTGGAATAAACGCTTCACTAACAAAAGCATAGTTACCGCGATTTAATACCATTAAGGCATGTTCACCGGGGATTAAACTTTCGAGTAAGCGTTGGTATTCTGTTTGACCTAATAAGTTTTTACCCACAATAGGGATGTTAGCAAATCCGAAATATAAATCGATAAAGTCGTTGCTATCTTCACTTAGTTTTTCAATTGTATTTGTCAGTGTACTTGATTCGTTTTGGGTTAAGGCGAGTGCTTGGTCACGTGTTAATTGCCAGTGCTGTATATATTTTTTCTCAAGCAGTTGTTCAAAGCTTAATTTTTCAAAAAAGTCGGGATCAACCACGAAATTTGAAGGCGCAACGAAGCCAGATAACTTTTCGCGTGCCACTTTGAGTGCAGAAGCAATTATGGTGTCGTTAACGACTAATACTGAAATGGTAGCGCGGGTAATGCCATCGAAATAGGTGGCATCTTTTGACGATTTATCGCGGGCATTAATAATAAAGCGTTCTTTAATTGAATGGTTTTGATACTGGTTAATAAAATTAAATAATGGCTGTTCGCCTAGTCCGTGCAGGAATATTGGTTCATGATGATTTAATATTTTTAAGCCGGTAATTACGCCTTGAGTGTCAATACCAATAAGAATATTGACAGTTTGCCCTGAAAAACCAATGAAGTTGGTAAAATCGTCTGACTCAAAGACATAACCGAGTAAATCGCCTAACTGATAAACCGGCGTTACGGCAATTTTTTTATCAACAGGGCCTAAACGTGTTGCACTAGGAAATATTTCGGCAATATCGGCAGAAATAGAGGTGGTATTTTGAGGCTCAACAGGAGAAAAAGAAAAAGAATAAAAAGAAGGTGCAAGCATAAAAACAAGCATGAAAATCACTCTTGTCATTAGGAAGTTGAGTATTTTTAAATGCATGCTAACACCCCTAAAAATCGTTACAAACTGATCAGTATTTGCGGAATAAAAAAGTGCCAGTCTCGTTAAAGAAAGGCACCCTAATACACATCGAGGGCTAGGTTAAAAGAAACCTAAAGGACTCGTGCTATAGCTTACTAATAAGTTTTTAGTTTGCTGATAATGATCAAGCATCATTTTATGGTTTTCACGACCGATACCTGATTTTTTATAACCACCAAATGCTGCGTGAGCTGGGTATAAATGGTAACAGTTAGTCCATACTCGACCCGCTTCAATACCACGTCCAACTCGGTGTGCAAGGTTGGCGTCACGTGTCCATAAACCCGCGCCTAAACCGTAAACTGAATCGTTAGCTATGGCTAATGCTTCGGCTTCATCTTTAAAGGTAGTTACTGCAACAACCGGTCCAAAAATTTCTTCTTGGAAGATGCGCATTTTGTTATTACCTTTTAAAATAGTAGGTTGGATGTAGTAACCCGTATCAAGTGAATCGCCTAAGCTTTCTTTATTGCCGCCAGTTAAAAGCTCAGCACCTTCATCTTTACCAATAGTTAGGTAGCTCATGATTTTCTCAAATTGCTCTTGAGATGCTTGAGCACCCACCATAGTTTCAGTATCGAGTGGGTTGCCGCGAATAATTTTGTTCGCTTTTTCGATGACTTTTTCCATAAATTCGTCGAAAATATCTTCTTGGATTAAGGCTCGAGACGGACAAGTACAAACCTCACCTTGGTTAAAGAAGCCTAAAACAAAACCTTCAGCACACTTTTCTAAGTAGTCATCTTCAAATTGTGTTATGTCTTTAAAGAAAATATTCGGTGATTTACCACCAAGTTCTACCGTTGATGGAATAAGATTTTCAGCGGCACATTTAAGAATGTGTCCACCAATTGCGGTAGAGCCTGTGAAGGCGATTTTACCAATGCGTGTGCTTGTAGCTAGTGCTTCACCGGCTTCTTTACCAAAACCATTGACTATGTTTAAAACGCCTGGCGGAAGTAAGTCAGCAATAATGTCCATTAAAACTAAAATACTGACCGGTGTTTGCTCAGCAGGTTTTAAAATTACACAGTTACCAGCAGCAAGTGCAGGCGCAAGCTTCCATGCCGCCATTAATATTGGGAAATTCCAAGGAATTATTTGACCAACAACACCAATTGGCTCATGAAAATGATAAGCAACAGTCTCGTTATCTATTTGTGAAAGAGAACCTTCTTGTGAACGAATACAGCCGGCAAAGTAGCGAAAGTGATCAGCACATAATGGAATATCAGCCGCAAGCGTTTCGCGCACTGGCTTACCGTTATCCCATGTTTCAGCAACGGCAATTTTCTCAAGGTTTTCTTCAATACGGTCAGCAATTTTCAGGAGCACTCTCGAGCGGTCTTGAACTGATGTTTTTCCCCAAGCTTCTTTAGCGCCATGAGCTGCATCAAGTGCTAATTCAATATCTTCGCTGCTTGAACGAGGAATTTCACAAATAACTTCACCAGTAACAGGGGTAGTGTTGGTAAAATAATTTCCCTTAACAGGAGCTACCCACTGACCATTGATAAAGTTTTCATATTTAGGTTTAAAAGAAACAACAGAACCTTCACTGCCTGGGTTTGAATAGATCATATATCACCTCGTGTCGAGACCAGCCAGAGTAATACTCTTTCCATGGCCCTATTTATGTTTGCTCTAGTTATTACTAAAACGTTTTTTTCGTGTATCTATAGTAATGCGGTGCAAGCAAATGGAACTATTACCCATAGGCTTTAAAAACATCATACTTTGGGACGAGTTGCTTGGTTTTTATGGGGCTATCACTAATTTTTAAGGTAAAAAAAAGCTTTTGAAAAATATCAAAAGCTTTTTAAATGCAGGGAGAGTAGGGCTGGTGTTACATTACTATGGGAGTCGTTTTGTATTCAGCCCTTCTGTTATTGCTTGCGGTAATTGCTTGCGATAATTACTTAGGTAATTTAAAGGTCCAAACACTGCCACCTTGGTTAAAGTGTTTAATACGCTCTGCAACGTCACCGCCCCATAAAGGAACTGCGCCACCCCAACCAGAAAGTACTGACAAGTATTGTTCGCCATCCATTTCCCAAGTAATAGGTGAGCCTACAATGCCTGAGCCTGTATTAAATTTATATTTTACTTCACCTGTTTTAGCGTCAAGGCCTAATAAATAACCTTCTGGTGTACCGGTAAATACTAAGTTACCTGCAGTTACTAAAACACCACCCCATAAAGGTGCGTAGTTATTGTAGCGCCAAATAACTTTACCCGTTTTAGGGTCGATTGCTTTTAGCACACCAATGTAGTCTTCATTAATGGCTTTTATGGTAAAACCAGCACCTAAGTATGCTGCACCTTTTTTATAGGCAGTAGGCTCATTCCAAATATCCATTTGCCATTCGTTTGCAGGCACATAAAATAATTCTGTATCTTGGCTGTAAGCCATTGGCATCCAGTTCTTGGCACCTAAGAAGGCTGGCGCTGAAACAACAGTACTACCTTTATTACCATCTTTTGATTTACTAGGATCACCAGGTCTGTTGCTATCAACATAGATTGGACGACCCTCATCAGTTAGTCCTGAAGCCCAGGTAATTTTATCTGCAAATGGGAAACCACGTATAAAGTCACCATTTTCACGATTAAGTACGTAGAAGAATCCGTTTCTGTCGGCTGTTGCAGCGGCTTTTATGGTTTTACCTTTTTCTTTATAATCGAAAGAGATAAGTTCGTTTACGCCATCAAAATCCCAACCATCATGCGGCGTTGTTTGAAAGTGCCATACAATTTTACCGGTATCTGGGTCGATAGCTAAACGAGAAGATGAGAAAAGGTTATCGCCTGGGCGTAAGTGAGAGTTCCAAGGTGCTGGGTTACCTGTGCCAAAGAAAAGCAAATCAACGTCAGCATCATAAGTACCACCTAACCAAGGCGCAGCACCACCTGATTTCCAAAGCTCTGCTGGCCAAGTTTGTCCTGGTTTACCGCCAGAAATGCCATTGTCCATTTTTTTGCCGTTTTTCCAAATGTAGCCCATGTGGCCTTCAACAGTTGGACGTTCCCAAACTAATTTACCATTTTTAGCATCGTAAGCTCTTACTTTACCTACAACACCAAATTCGCCACCGGCAACACCTGTAATGACCTTACCTTTAACTATAATAGGTGCGGCGGTAATTGAATAACCGGCTTTGTAGTCTTCTACTTTCTTTTTCCAAACGACTTTACCTGTGTCTTTATGCAATGCGACAAGTTTCGCATCAAGCGTACCAAAAATAACTAGATCATCGAATAATGCCACGCCACGGTTAATAACATCACAACATGGCATAATGCCATCTGGTAGTCTTGCATCGTATTGCCAAAGTTCGTCACCCGTATTTACATCAATTGCATACACACGTGAGTATGAACCAGTGATATACATAACGCCGTCTTTCACCATAGGTTGAGATTCTTGACCACGTTGTTTTTCGCCGCCTAATGAAAAAGACCAAACCGGATGCATTTGCTTAACTGTTTCGGTATTTATTTTATCAAGTGGACTGTAACGCTGACCTTTTAGGCCAAGTCCGTAGGTTACTACGTCATTAGTTGTCATTTGGTCATTGGCAATGTCTTTATCGGTTACACCTGCGTTTGCTAGGCCTGTAAACGTTAAAGACATAGCAATAGATAATGACAATATTTTATTTTTACCTGCTGTTATCATTGTTATTTCCTCTTGGGTTATAAATATACGTAACGATATTTTGTCTTTTTATCTTCCTGTAGGCTTGGTTAGATCCGGCGTGTTTTCTTGTTCGAATCCATACATTTTTACAGTCTACAGCCATGTTATATTTTGGTGTTTTTAACGGCTATCACTCAGCGGTCGAATTTTTTTCATCATTTAGTATGAATAAGGGGATGAGTAAACCGTTGCTATTGAGGTTGCTCCATAGCAACTGAGTACAATGCAGGCAGTTGATATATTGCGTAATGATCTTCGAATATTTTTTTAATTTCTCCCGATGCAATCATAGCTTCAACAATATCAGCAACCGCATAACCTAGTTGGCGATAGTCACTTTTAACCGCCATGCCAATATCCCATTGTTGTTTACCAATATTAGGAAAGGCATTTGACGCTAATTGATAATTTAGCGAAGCAAGTTGCTGCTGGTAATAACTTATCTGGCTTCTTAGCCCCATTACTGCATCAATTTTTTGCTCATGCATAGCAGTAAAAGCCGATTCCACAGTGTTAAATTGTTTGGCTCTTTTACTCATTCGACCGTTAAAAACTGACATTAAGTAAAACTGAGGAATTGAATCTACTTCTACACCAATGTCGTGATATTGAAATACTGCCATGGTGCTAACATCTTCAATTTTCTGATTATTGAAGGCTATTTTCCAAGATTCAGTATGGTAGGGCGCGAACATATGTACTTGTTCATGCACCAACTCTCCAATATCATCACGCAGAAGAGAATATGCTTTGTCGTATGGTACGCGTAGCATTAAGTCGGCGACTGTGCGTTTTAGAAAGTGGCCTTTCCAGAGGTTATTGCGTAAATCGCCTTCTACGTTTTCATCGGCAGTTACCCACCTAAAACGAAGTTTTACCCCTAATTTTCTGGCAATATGTTTAGCTATAACAACGTCAATACCTTTAGCTTCGCCATTTTCCTGATACGAAAAAGGGGTATAGTCTCGGTATACTGCCACTACAATTTCATTACTTTCAATAATGTCATCATAGGATCGAGCAAAAGCTGTTGAGCAAAAAATGCTACAACAACTTAACCAAAAAATTAACGTTTTAAAGTTACTTTTTTTCACTGACAGACTCTAACCAAGTACGAATTGACCAAAGTGCTTCTTGGTTTAAATGCTCTGTCATTTTCGGCATATAAACTGCGCCGTTGCGCACAGCACCGTTTTGCACTCGATAAACGTACCATTCATCGCCGTCAAAATCGCTGGCAAGTTCCCGTAAATCGGGAGCAATACCACCTGAAATTCCTTCTAAACCATGGCAGCGCGCACAATTTTGGTTATACGCTGAAGCGCCAACACGTAAAATCTCTTTGCGGGTATCACCTTCAGATTCGCGATACGGGTTGGTATCACTCCACTCTTCACCTAACGTAGGTAATGTTGAGGTATCAATTGATTGTGGTGTAACTGGGCCATGAGCCGCAATACCGAATGAGCAAATTGCTATCAATGCAATTAAATAGCAGCGGCCTTTATTAAGTTTTATCATTGTGAGTACCTCATTTTCTACGTAAGTTATTCGTGGAGTTTAATTTTGATAGCCTCATCATAAGGATGTGAGCTATGTTCAAGAATTATACTTTAGCGCGTTAGGCCTCCTCCTTTAGTATGAGTTTATCGTGTTTATAGCGTGTGTTTTTGTTTATAGCATTAATTATCAATGGTTTGCGGTGGTTATTGGTAGGTGTTGATGATTTTAAATTTAAGCAATTATTCTATATGCTTAAGGTTGATAGCTCGATTCGACTTTATAGTCTTGGGACTTTGCTAATGTTTGAGTTCACCATGTTTTTAATTGTTATTTTTACCGTGTTCATATTTACCCAGTCACTGTCTGCGATAGTAAATATAAGTGCTAAGAAGCAATTTTTTGCTATTGGTTTGTCGCTAATTTGCTTAACAACTCTAGCGCAACCCCAGCCTATTACGTTACAAATTAGCTATGTTAAGTTTGATCAACAACAAGCTAGCAATGTGCTGAATATTTTCAAAATACCAGAAGATAGTGGCTATACGGGGGCTGAACTTGCGATAAATGACTCGAATACTACTGGTAAGTTTTTAAAGCAGCATTTTACGTTAAGTCATTTTAGTTCTGAAAAAAGTGATGAATTTTTGCGATATTTAGATGCGAAATATCTACAAGGGCAACAAATTTTTATTCTTGACGCCCCCCTAACTGAGTTAGTTAAAGTTGATAAGTGGGCGAAAAACAAATCACTGCTACTTTTTAATGTGAGCGAGTCGTCAGATGAATTACGCTCTACTCAGTGTTTAGCTAAGGTGTTTCATACCAGTGTTAGTAACGCGATGAAGTCTGATGCGCTTGCTCAGTGGCTATTATATCGTCGTATGAATAAGGTGTTATTAATACAGGGCAGCAAAGTAGAAGATATTGAGTTGGCGCATTCATTTAAGCGCTCAGCGAAACGTTTTGGCATTAAACTTATTGGCGAAAAACAATGGGATTTTAATACCGACCTTAGGCGTAGCACTCAGCAAGAAATCCCATTATTTACTCAAACGGTGCAAGATTATGATGCGGTTTATGTTGCAGATAAAAGCAAAGAATTTGCTGAGTTTATCCCTTTTAATACCTATTTACCTCGCCCAGTTATTGGCTCAGCTGGCTTAGAAGCGTTGGCTTGGCATGGTGCAATTGAACAGTGGGGCGCGGCGCAGTTACAAAATCGCTTTACTGATTTAGCTAATCGAGCAATGAATGAAACCGACTTTTCGGCATATTTAGCGGTGCGCAGTATTGCCCAGTCAGTACATAAACTGCATTCTAAAGACAGTGAAAAGCTTAAAGAATATATTAGCTCAGATAAGTTTGAACTCGCGGCATACAAAGGCCGCAAGCTAAGCTTTAGGTCTTGGAACCGACAATTAAGAATGCCACTAGCGTTGGTGCACCCTCATGCTTTGGTGTCGCAATCACCTCAGCCTGGTATGTTACACCCCGTCACTGAACTTGATACGCTTGGCTTTGATGCTCAAGAATCTCACTGTAAATAAGGCTCACCATTACTTATGAAAACTATAAACCTTGTTAGCGTACTTTGCTTCGCCGCTGCTTTGCATATCAATACGAGTTATGCCACTGAATTCGCTTATGTTACGAATGAGAAAGACGATAATATTTCGGTGATCGATTTAAGCCAAAATAAAGTCATAAAAACCATACCTGTTGGCGAGCGACCGCGGGGGATTATTTTTAATAAGCAACATTCACTGGCCTACATTTGTGCCAGTGAATCAGACCGAATTCAAATTTTAGATCTTAATACCGAGCAAATTGTTGGTGAGTTACCCTCTGGCGAAGACCCTGAAACTATTGCTTTACACCCAAATGGTAGAATTATTTATACCTCCAATGAAGACGATGCACTGCTTACCGTGATTGATATAGAAACCGCAACGGTTGTTGCTCAAATCGATGTTGGTGTTGAGCCTGAAGGGTTAGCGGTGAGTCCTGATGGAAAAATTGTGGTAGTTACCTCAGAAACCACCAATATGGTGCATTGGATACACACTGAAAATAATACCAACTTTGCCAACACGTTAGTGGGTGCTAGACCTCGCTCGGCTAAATTTACTGACGACGGAAAGTTTTTATGGGTTAGCTCTGAAATTGGTGGGGCCGTGGTGGTGCTTGATGTAAACACACAAGAAATTGTTAAAGAGTTTACCTTTGCTATTCGGGGTATACACCGTGATCGAGTTCAACCGGTGGGGGTAGAGTTATCAAGCGATGGTCGCTTTGCTTTTGTGGCGCTTGGCCCGGCAAATCATGTAGCGGTTATTGACCGTAAAACCATGGAAGTTGATAAATATTTGTTAGTTGGTCGCCGTGTTTGGCAATTGGCGTTTAACGATGATCAAAGCCAATTATTAACTACTAATGGCATCAGTGGTGATGTTTCGGTGATTGATGTTAAAGCAATGAAGGTGACTAAATCTATTAAAGTAGGGCGTTACCCGTGGGGCGTAGTAATACGAAACGTGCCATGAGCATAGTGACTAATCAGCTGAGTTTTCATTACGGTAAAAAAACGGCAATTGATAATTTAAGCTTGAATATTAACCGTGGTTTTAACGTGTTGCTTGGGCCAAATGGCGCAGGAAAAAGTACCTTGTTTTCAATGTTAACAGGTCTTTCTCAAGCAACTTCAGGTAGCGTTAATATTAATGGTTTTGACCTTAAAGAAAATCGTCCTAAAATCATGCGTTCAATGGGCGTGGTTTTTCAGCAAAGTACACTAGATTTAGATTTATCTGTAAAACAAAACTTAGTTTATTATGCTGCGCTGCATGGTATTTCAGCATCGCAAGCACTGAATAATATCAGCGATATATTAGCGCAATTGCAATTAACGCAACGGCTTAATGACAAAGTGCGTTCGCTAAATGGCGGGCATAGACGTCGAGTTGAAATTGCCCGTGCATTAATTCATCAACCCAAAGTATTACTGCTTGATGAAGCTACCGTAGGTTTAGATATTGATAGTAGGAAAATGATCACTGAATATGTGGGCAAACTCTGCAAAGATTTAAATATTTGCGTGTTATGGGCAACACATTTAATTGACGAAATAGCAGAGAATGATCAACTTATATTGATCAACGAAGGAAAAATTACCGCACAGGGCGTAAGTAGTGAACTATGTAAGGCAAATAACGTTGACGATATATATCAGCTGTATCGTCGATTAACCACCAGTACGGAGCTTATCTAATGAGCAGCCAATATCTGTATTGTTTTAATGGCATTGTTAAGCGTGAAGTTTTACGTTTTTTTCAACAACGTTCGCGGTTACTTAGCGCACTGGTTAGGCCTTTATTATGGTTAGTAGTATTTGCAGCAGGGTTTAGGGCGGCTTTAGGGGTGTCGATAATGGAACCTTACGGCACGTATATTACTTATCAGCAATATATTACTCCTGGCCTTTGCTGCATGATCATTTTATTTAACGGCATGCAAAGTTCGCTTTCAATGGTTTATGACCGCGAAATGGGTAGTATGAAAGTGCTATTAATGAGCCCATTACCGCGGCCTTATTTATTGTGCTGCAAATTAATTGCCAGTGCTTTGTTATCACTTTTACAAGTCGTTATTTTTTTACTTTTTGCCCAGTTAGTCGAAGTAGATATTCCACTATTGGGTTATTTAAGTGCAATACCCGCTATTTTCTTAATTGCGTTCTTTTTAGGCGCGCTAGGGTTGATGTTATCTAACTTGATTAAACAATTAGAAAACTTTGCAGGTGTGATGAACTTTGTTATTTTCCCGATGTTTTTTCTGTCCAGTGCATTGTATCCACTGTGGAAGATGAAAGAAGCGAGCATCTGGTTATATTGGATTTGCGAGTTTAATCCATTCACTGCGTGTGTTGAGTTGTTAAGATTCGCACTTTATGGGCAGTTAAATTTTTCTGCATTGTTAACGGTGTTAATTGCCACAAGTATCGCATCATTTTTTGCACTGATGAGTTTTAAGCCACAGCTTGGGCGTAAGTAAGAGTTAACTCATATTATTATTTTAAGCTTAAGCAGGTGAGAAGAGTTTCTCGGTTACATGAATAACCGCTTTGATGTAATATTTTAATGACTGCAGTAATGATTAACTCAAGAGTCTAGAGTGTAATCAATTAAGAATGGTATCTATATTTACTGCTAGTAAACTGAAAACATTAGTACTTTGAGAGTTTTAGGCTCAAAGCAAGAGCTACTATGCGTCCTCCAAAATAAAGAAGGTCAAATAAAGTAGGGTCAGATACACATTAAATTTTAGTTGCCTGATATCCTCTTAAACGAGCAGCATGGTCAAGCTCTGATCTTAACATTTCCCCTTTTACACCACCAAAAACAATTAATGTGTATCTGACCCCACTTTATATTTAGCGACTTGTTAAGATACGCTGTAATTCCAAGCCCCATTTGACGCAACCACTATTTTATCCGCTAGCTTTTTAGGAATTTTAATATTGATGTTTTTGATACTCAAAATTACGTAATCAAAAATAATTCCGTCAATTTGTTTACCCGTTATCTCAGCTAGTGGAATTTTCATTGGTTTGTGGCCAATACGAAATAGAAACATAACTCCTAAATAAAGCTCAGTGTTATTTACACCAACAGTAATACAATTACGGTAGTTAACTAATCCCATTTTAATGGCGTTAAAGTAATATTTTTTTCCATTAAATTTTCTCGTACATGGATATTGTTTCGCTAAATAATGCCACCCACCAAATTTTGACAAAATAAAACTGACACAACACCACATTACAATAAAGAATATAGGGAAGAGCTGAGGGTATTCTTTGATAATTACATCCATGTTAATTGAGATTCCTCATGTCTTATTAGAGACAAAAATTAATTTGTTGAAATTTGCGAATCAGGAGTAAAACCAACTGTTTTTTGTCCTGCTTTAATGACGCGTTATATTTTACAGTTCAATAACCGCAAGCATATCTTCATCGTCTTCATCCATACCGACTTCAGAAAAACCAAAGCTAGAGTAAAACTCTTTAGCGACAGGATTCTTTGGGTTATAACAAATTTCGATTTCTTGTAAATCCGTTACTTTTTTTATTTCCGCCAAAGCTAGGTTAAGCGCAATACGTCCTATTGATTTTTGTTGATGTTTTTTATCAACCATAAATCGCCAAATAGAAACTTTAATCTCAGATTCTTTTACCCACATAAAAAAACCTACAGGCGCTTCTTTCAAATAAATAACTCTGGTTTCATAGCCGTCATTGTACTTTGATTCAACTATTGACCACATATTACAAGCTACAAAGTATTCTTGCTCTTTTGTGACATCGAGTTCACAAACTGCTTCATAATTTTCTTTTGTTACTGGGCGAAGTGATATTTTCACAGTGTTTCCTTAAAATATAACACCTGATTAAGAGGTGATGAAATGTTTGGCTTAAAGAAGTGAGGCATGAGTAAAAACCAACTGATTTTTTGTCCAGCTTTAATTCATCGTTATACGCTACAGCCAAATTCATCCAATGTACCCCAGAAAATAATAGCTACAAATAATAACCAAGTTATAAGTACTAATTTACGTCTTAGAGAATAATTAGATACGTCAGAGACTTCAGGGATATGTAATAATTTCATTGGTAAATGCAAAAAGAAATTAATATTGATTAGTACTAGTGGAGTAATACTTAATGAAAGAATTAAAGGTCTAGCACGATCAAACTGACACTCGAATGAAAGCCCAAACCAAAAGGCTAATACAAAATATAAGATAACTAAAATCCATTTTAAAACACTATTGCTCATTGATATCCTTGTATATAACGTCAAAATAAGAGACTAAAAATGGCGTAAAGTGAGCAGCCCACTGTGTTTAGCCCTTGTTGATTTTTTCATTAGCTTCATTCACCTTGAAACTAGAATATATAAAAAATTTATTGTTACTCACAAGATCTTTTACAACACAAGTCACTTTATATACGCCAATAGGGTCATCGGCTTTAGCTATAACTCCTACGCGATCAATAGCTAAACCTAATTGACCTTTAGGTAATGCGGGTTTGTTTTTCCATAATTCAGTATTTTTATATTCTGCATAGACTGATCCATCTGGCTTTAGGATTTGGTAATCTACTTCAGCTATACAATTCCCATTTGCATTAGCAGAACAACCACTAAATATGACTAAAGCTTCTATTGGTTGGCCTTTTTCTACACTCTCTGATTCTGAAATATGATAACCAGGGGTTGGAGCTTCCCAGTTCTCTAACATCTTTTGTGAATCAGTAGTCATGAATATCATGGCACCGAATTCACCAGAAGATCCTTGAAAACTGTTTGAGATATCAGGTTTATTATTCGTATGCCATTCTTCAGATTTTACAGGATAAGACAATAAACACATTATTATTAATAGAAACTTGATGATGTATCCTCCATGAAGCTAATAGCCCGCTAAGAGGCTAAAATAGTTAGTTAAAATAAGTGACGAAGGATCAAAAACCAACTTCTGTCCTGCTTTAATGACTTTTTAGAAGTTATTTTCAAATAAAGCATCCAATTTAATATATTTATTTATTTTAACTAGAAAGTACTCATTGTAGCCTTGAGGCTCGTTCTCCTTGGCATCTAGCGCTTTTGGCCATTTTTCTTTTACTTTTTCAAAGTCTAGAATCCCTTTTTCTTTGAGAGAGACTAAGGCTTGATAATTTTCATGGTCATTCTCCACACCCCATTCGTATGGTTCTTTGAAAGAGGTTAATAGTTCGTTAAAATTTTCAAAGTGGCTAAATTTAACAATATCTGTTGGGAGAAAAATACGATCTTCGCCATCCAAGCTAAATATTTTGATACTACCGGTTGTCCATATACCCCTAAATTTATTTTTTGACAAAAGTAAAATAGAAGCTTTAAATCCAATATCTGTAGATAATGATTTACAGCTATCAACACTGTGTTGGCTAAACTCAATTAAATCAGGTCCAGCACCCTGAATATATTTTTTAACTCTAAAAGATATATCCTGAACCATACAGTAAGAGTGACCAAATGAACTTTCATAAGTTTTACTTGGAGCTCTTATTACCTCCTTCTCCAAATTTCCGTAAACAATAATATTTTCCCAAAACACATCATCGTTAATATGTTTGAAATAAATAGGTTTGCCCACAAGCGGAGGCCCTTTAAGAACTGTTGCGGTACAAATTGAAGATAATGTCACTAAAAGTGATAATAATATTAATCTATGCATGATTTCTAACGCCCCCACTTAGAGACAAATGATAGTTGATTAAAATAAGCGAAGAAGGAGAATAAACAACTTTTTTTGTCCTGCCTTAATGACTTTTTAAAAAGCATTTAAGCTCTTTCTCATTGCTACACAATCCATAATAAAACCGCGAGGATTATTATATTTAATAACTTCGTTGCCTACATAACCTAACGAGCGATAAAAAGGTGCAGCATTTAATGTGGAGTCTAAATAAATGGTGTTTATTCTATTTTTGATTGCTAAGTTCTCTAAATACACCATCATTTTTTTTCCAACACCTTTTCCCATAAATTCAGGTTTGGTGAAGATAGCGTAAATTTTATTGTCGCTATAGCTAAATGCTCCTAGGCCAATAATATTTTTATTTAAAGTGGTAACATAAAAGTTGCGCTCTAACTCAGCAGCAAAGCCCTCAGGCAATGAGCCATTAAGCCATAAATCAATAGTTTCAGGTGAATAATGATTGGTACATTCAGCTTTTATTGATTCTTTACGGATCTCCCAAGCGACAGCTATATCATTTACATTAGCTTTGCGTATTTCCATTGAACCTCCATGTGCTTTCTAACAGTGTATTAATGCGTATTTCGATTTAAGACACAATAAAATCGAACATAAATAAAGCATAATACTCTTTTTTATTACTATTATTAATACGTTATCAGCAATCATTTGTCTTTTCAAACTTCACCCTGTTTGTAGGAACTGAGGATTTAGGTAAGTGGTCCTCAGATGACACATTATATATAATTGAAATGAGAAACATCGCGTATAAGACATCGCTCTTAAAGCAGTGGATTAAAACAGGTTCAAAAGTATCTTATAAATCATACTAACGAGGCATGTTGTTCAATAGTTCATGCACATACTCTGTTAATGTCGTAAGGGTTAGAAGGTTGATACGGCAATTAAAAAACATATTCTAATCAAACAAAATAAAATACCACTTAATGACTAAAGGACGAATTAACACGCCACTTTTTAGCTTGTTATTGTGTCGATAATATTTAAAAACTGATTAAAAAAGTGATTGAATAACTGATTTTAAACTTAATTCATATTGAATTGAAACTAAACATTGAGGATCCAAATAATGATAAAAGTTAGTGTAATGTATCCAAATTCGGCGCGTGCAAAGTTCGATATCGACTATTACTGTAATACTCATATTCCTATGGTAGTAGAGTTGTTGGGCGATGCTTTAAAAGTTGGTGCTGTAGATTCTGGATTGGCTGGTGGTGCACCTGGTGACACACCCGCATTTATTGCTATGGGTCATATGACTTTTAATTCGGTAGAGGATTTTCAAGCGGCTTTTGGTCCTAATGCCGAAGTGATAATGGCTGATCTTGCTAATTTTACCAATGTAGAGCCGACCATTCAGATAAGTGAAATCAGAATATAGTGGTATGAAGTTGAATAAAAAGCATAAGTTGACGTTTTAAATTGCGATTTACGAATAAACACAGGGGAGTAAATTAGTCATACTTTAGCAGGATGTAACTTGAATGATATTGTCGTAACCAATTGATTTTATATTGTTTATTTTGGTTTTTTGATTCTTCTCCCTATGGGGGGATATTGATTAATTTAGTCATCAGGTTACATTAACAGCTCTTCATTTTGTTTTGAGAGTTGTTATGAAACGGACGTTAACTTTTTTATTTATATGTGCTTCACTCCCTGCTTTAGGGGACGGTATGAATGGTGTTGAAAATATTAGTATATATGGTCAAACACCACTTTCCACCAATGACCTAGCACAAGAAAGTTCCTTTGGCAGTGTGCAAACCATAAACGCGGAGTCGCTAGCACAATCTCAAGCTATTTCGTTAGCAGATCACATGAAAAACAAGCTAACAAGCTTGCATATTAATGACATACAAAACAATCCTTTTCAGCCTGATGTGCAATACCGTGGCTTCACCGCTTCACCATTATTAGGCTTACCTCAGGGAATCTCTGTTTATCTAAATGGCGTACGATTCAATGAACCCTTTGGCGACACGGTCAACTGGGATTTAATCCCGCTTGCCGCGCTTGATAAGGTCGCGTTATTTGCTGGTTCAAACCCTGCCTTTGGACAAAATACTTTAGGTGGGGCGCTAGCACTAACGACTAAAAATGGCTTTAGTTATACCAAGCATGAGCTTGAAGCGCGCTTTGGTAGTTTTGGGCAACAACAATTTACCGTGCAATCAGGTGGCAATAATGGCAACTGGGGCTATTACATCATTGCTAATCAATACCAAGAAGATGGCTGGCGAGACTATTCTGAAAGTGAATTAAAGCAATTTTTAGCAACACTGAGTTATGTTGATGAAGACCGTACTATTGATTTTACTTACTCTGCGAATAATAACCAATTACTTGGAAATGGCGCTGTGCCTGAAGTACTAGCCGAATTAGCAGGAAGAAGTGCCATTTACACTCAACCTGATAAAACTCATACCAGATTTCAACAATTCAGTCTTAAATCTGACAGTGTCATTAACGAGCAAATGTCGTGGCAAGGCAATGTTTATTATCGTAAAAATAAAATTAACAGTATAAATGGTGACGATAGCGATTATGAAGAGTGTGAGTCTGGTGCGCTTTATAGTTTGTGTGAAGAAGATGAAAACGATGCGTTAGAGCGTGTTCATTTTGTTGGCTTTGATGAAGACACTTGGTTAAGTGAGCTAAGCGATATTGATGCTGATGACGTTGATGGTACTTATAATACTGGTTTTACTGATAACGAAAGTTACGGTGCCGCTTTGCAATGGGTACGAGCCAGTCATTTTGATGCAACCGATGTGCATGCCACATTAGATAACGAATTTATTTTTGGGCTTGGCATTGATAAAGCAGATATTAGCTTTAGAAGTGATACCGAATTCGCCGTGCTGCATAACGATACTATTACTGATGATCGTTCAGTAACGGGCATTGGCTTATACGATATGGAGTCTCGTGTTCAGTTAGAGGTGAGTAATAAGCAGCATTATTTTTACTTCTTAAATACTTTAGCCATTGGAGACGATTTAACCGTTAACCTTGCTGGTCGATATAATCGTACTCACATAAGTATGCAAGACCAGATTGAAACCGGGCCAGGTTCACTTAATGGCGAACACTATTTTAACCGTTTTAACCCTGCAATTTCAGTTAACTACCGCTTAACGCCTGACTATACCTTTAAGCTAAGTTATAGCGAATCATCACGCGCTCCTAGCCCCGCTGAGCTAAGTTGTGCAGATGAAGAAGATCCTTGTAAATTACCCAATGCGTTTGTTGCCGATCCGCCGCTTGAACAAGTGGTAGCGAAAACCGTTGAAGCAGCTTTACAGTTTGAAAATGATAACTTTTCTGCTTTAGCAACCGTGTTTTCAACCATGAGTTATGAAGACATTATATTTCAACAAGCGGGTAATAAATCAAACCAAGGCTATTTTATCAACCTTGATAAAACGCAACGACAAGGTGTTGAATTGGCTGCCTCTACCCAAGTAAACTCGATTGATTTAGGCGCAAGTTATAACTATTTAAAAGCCACTTTTGAATCGCCTTTTGTCTCTTTTAGCCCCGTAAATCCTTTAGGTGCAAACAGACAAGTTGAAGTGGGTGACAATATTCCTGGCCAACCACAGCATCAAGTAAAGTTTCATGCAAATTGGCAGTTCAATGATGCGCTAAATATTGGTGCTGAAATGTTGTATGCGTCTTCGTCATATTACCGTGGCGATGAAGCGAATGAGAATAAAAAAATTCCATCGTACGCGGTAACTAATATTTATTTTAATTATCAGATAACTCAACAACTGCGCTTGTCAGCGAAAGTTGATAACCTTTTTGATCGTAAGTTTGAAACTTTTGGCACTTACGGTGAGGCAGATGAAGTGTTAGAGGAAATTTATCCTGATACGGAGTTTGATGAATACTTTGTTGGTCCATCTAGACCGCGATCAGCGAGTATTAGTATTAACTATCAATTTTAGTTATTAACTTTAGCCATTAACTTCAGCTTGTAGTTATGGATGCATAATCTCAACAGTACGGTGCTAATTTGACCGTACTGTTTGATGATTTATGCGAAGCTAATGGTTATGCAGCAACGATATTTTGAATTGCTGTTTTAGCGAATTGTTTACATTTTTGGAGAAACTCAGTGCACTCAAACTTATCGACAACAAACGCTAACGCTGTAAATTATGAGCGAGCCAATATTGTTGTTTCGCCATTGCGACAGCAAATATCGCAAGAGCTTCACAATAGACCATCTCCCCAGGTTGATGTGCCCACCTCAATCACACATTTAGCTGTTCGTTTAACAGAGCAAGAACGTGATTTAGAATATCAGCAAATATATACCTTATGTCAGCGTTACAACGTTAATCCTCCCATACGTGAGGCAAGTTGTTATTATCAAGATTTTGGTGGCTTTGAACTTCGTTGGGAGCGCCATTTGGAGTTTTCAAGTTATAGTTTTATTCGCAAAGGGCTAGGTAAATCACTTTTTGATGGTTATGCCACTGAGTTCTTACCGCAAGAATGGTTTGATAATATTGTCGGGGAGCTTGCAAGCGCAGTAAATTTAGTTATTCACGAAGCAGAAATATCTGAACAAGCACTTTATCATGCCTTTGAGGGTCATCAAGTACTGGGTAGTAATGTGGCAGATGATCGCGCCAATGTTTATACCTCATTTAAATTACACAGTGATGGCTTTAGCCGAATTCTCATTCAAAGTAAGTTACTTAATAGTTATCAAGCTGGGCGTTTAATACAGCGCATGTTAGAAATTGAAACCTATCAAATGATGGCGTTGCTGAGTTTACCTATTGCCCGAACGTTATCGCCTAAAGTGGCAAAAATGGAAAACGATTTAGTCGCGATTAATCAGCAAATGGCTGATAGCCAAAAAGTTAATGACGGCGAAATGCTCGACAAACTTTCAGAGTTAGCGGGTAAAACCGAACAACTTATTGCTGATATTAGTTACCGTTTTAGTGCGACCAATGCGTATTATGAATTAGTGTGTTCTCGGCTAAAGCAATTAAAAGAAAGTGATATTGCAGGAACTGAACGAATTAATGAATTTGTTACTCGCAGGCTTAGTCCTGGTATTCGAACGTGTCAGGCATTGTCTGTGCGCTTAGAAGATCTAACCCGACGTATTGCTCGTGCAAGTAGTTTATTAAGAACCCGAGTTGACCTAGCTATAGAACAACAAAATCAACAACTGCTGTCAGCGATTAATCAGCGTGGTGTAGTGCAATTACGTTTGCAGCAAATGGTCGAGGGAGTTTCTGTCGCTGCTATGGCTTATTATTTAATGGGCTTACTCGATTATGTTTTGAATGCGATAAAGTCTTCAGGTTTCTCGGTTAATAAGGTAATGGTCAAAGGATTTGCAGTGCCTATTATTTTGATTTCTACTTGGTTGTTGGTTCTGATTGCTATTCGTTACATTAATAAAGGGAAAGATTAAAAAGTTAAATAAAATAATGTCGTTTAATCAATTTCACAGATATACCTTCAACTTTTATGTGATATCGTCAAGATTTTAAGTGAGCGCTAGAACAGTGTGCTAAAGACATGATATTCATTTTATCCTCCTTATATCATCCTAAAGCATTACACCTTTATCGTACGACTAAAGGGCAGTTTATTTGGTTAAGTTGACTCATTTTATTTACGGCTGAATTTTTTATTATAAATACACATTTATAATAAAAAACCGGAAGCATAAAATGACTAAACTATTTAAAGTAAGCGTGATCTCTGCAACATTAGTTATGGCCGCATTTAACAGTAATGCCGCTGTTGAAATTTACGAAAATGACGGTATGACTTTTAGTGCCGATGGCCTAGTAAATATATTCTATGTAAACAGCTCAATTGAAACTACCGACGCTAGCGGCAATGCCAGCGACAGAGATCAATCTCGTGTTCGTATGGGTTTTTTGCCGAACAATATTGGCTTTAACTTCTCTAATCAATTGTCAGATTTAAAAATAGGTATGCGATCTTCATTTTGGGTTTCTGTAAACGACACAGACCAAAGCCGAGACGCAACACCCGATGATTTAGGTACTGGCTCGTTAATTGATGTTAGACAGTTCTACGGCACAGTAAGTGGTGATTGGGGTGAAGTTTTACTCGGTAAAGATTTTGGCCTTTTCAATAGAGCTAATATTTTAGGTGATGAACTACTGCTCGGTTATGGTCAAACGTCAGATTTTTTTGGCTTGGTTGATGGTGGTAATGTTTCGTTTGGTAATATAAGTACCGGTTACACTTATCCATTTCCAAAAGCACAAATTACTTATCGTTCGCCAGAAATGAATGGCTTCAATTTGGCGGTAGGTATTATGGACCCAAATAAAACCGGTGCTGATTCATCAGAAGATTTACCACGTTTTGAAGCTGAACTGATGTACACAACAAGCATTGATGCAACAACAATAAAAGCTTGGGTGAGTGGGGTTACTCAGTCGAGTGAAGCGAATGGTGTTGAGCAAGACCAGTCAGGTATTGGTTACGGTGCTAATGTTAAATTGGGTGGTTTATCAATTACAGCATCAGGCTACAGTTCAGAAGGCTTAGGGCATGTTGCAGGCTTAGACAGTATTGTAGGTGACGATGCTATTGAATCTGACGGCTACTTGGTGCAAGCATCTTACACGATGGAAGATAATCGTTTTGTAGTTACTTACGGTGAAACTGAAGTGAAAAATACCGGCAGCACTTTAGATGCAACACATACCAATACAGGTGTCGCTTATTTTAGAACATTGCGCCCAGGCCTAACGCTTGTATTTGAATATAATAACACTGAAGCAGATGTTACTGACTCGCTGGTAGGTGAAGACAACAATACCTTTGCTATTGGTTCAGTGATTACATTTTAATCGTAATACAGAATGTTTTAAGTACATTTAAAAAAAATACATAAGAAATATAAATACTTGGAAAACGCAATATTCGAGCTATACATAGAACAATTATTGCGTTTTTCAACTGTAGGCACACCAAAAGATGAGTTTTCTACAACTTTAGGAGGGTTAAATTATTAACGGTAACCTGTTATGGTTAGGCCGCTTATTCATTTTACGGTAGTGCTTTTATGTATAAAATTTTGGTTGCAGATGATCATCCGCTTTTCAGAGATGCAATCGTTAATATTATAGGCATAAAGTTTCCTGGTTCAACGACCTATGAAACGGAAGACGTTGACTCAACATTAGCATTTGTGAAAGAAAACGATGATATAGATTTAATACTTTTAGACTTGAACATGCCTGGTATGTCGAGTCTTAATGGTTTGTTAGATATTCGTAACGAATGCCCAACAACACCTGTTGTTATTGTCTCGGCAGAACAAGAAAAACAAAAAATATTACAAACAATTTCTTATGGTGCCGTTGGCTTTATCTCTAAATCGTCGTCAAAAGATGTTATTGGTGAAGCAATTGAAAGTGTTTTTCAAGGTAACGTATATTTACCGTCTGATATTATGCGTTCGCAAGTTAACGACACGAGCACTAAAAAAGAATTTCAAGTTGCCCCCGAAAACATCTCCTTATTAACTCGCCGTGAACTAATTGTGTTAAAACACTTAACTAAAGGTGAAGCTAATAAACAAATTGGTTTTAACTTACATATTTCTGAAACTACGGTTAAATCACACGTATCTTCAATATTGAAAAAGTTGGGGGCGTCTAATCGGGTTAAAGTGGTACTAGGCTGTAGCGATGTGGATTTTAATCAATACTTAAAACGTTAAGTTGAAATATTGGGAGAGCGCTTGAGCGATCTCCCCCTCTACCTATTTGTTTATTCTTAATTAACCTTTTATCCCACGCGAAAACGATTTGCAAGGTCTTGCATTGTGGTTGCCAAGCAAGCTTGCTCTTTTGCTGTAGTGGCTATTTGGGCTGCTCCAGTTGCGGTTTCTGTTGATTTTTGTTCAATATCGACAATGTTTTTTGCAATATTTTGAGTCACTAACGATTGTTCTTCAATGACAGTGGCTACTTGCTCGGTCATAGAGAAAATAGCACCAATGGAAGTGGTTAGAACTTGTAGGCTATGTTCAACATTTTTTGAGCTATCAACCGCTACTATGGCTTTTTGTTGGCTTTTTTCAATTACTTGATGGGCTGCAATGGCATCTGCCTGTAAAGAGCCAATGAAAGATTCAATTTCTGAAGTAGAGTCTTGTGTTCTCTGTGCTAATGTTCTTACCTCGTCGGCAACAACCGCAAAGCCACGGCCTTGCTCGCCCGCGCGAGCTGCTTCAATCGCGGCATTAAGCGCTAATAGATTTGTTTGCTCTGCAACAGATTTAATAACGTCAACAACTTTAGTTATGTTGCCACTACTTGTGTGCAAGCTATTGATTTTTTCCGCTAAGCTTTCAATTTCTTGAGACAGTGCATCAATTGAGTCATAAGATGCTTTTACTACTTCAAGGCCACTCTTTGCTTGTATATCTGCTTCTTTTGCTGAATTTGCTGTTTCTTGAGTATTTGAGGCAACTTCTTTTACCGTGGCTGATAATTGCTCAACTGCGGTCGCTATAGCGCCTATTCCTACTTGCTGCTCCTCTAATGTGTTGGCGTTATATTCACAAGTTAAAGAGGTTTCTTCTGCTGCGGCAGATAAGGTATGGCTAGTGTTCGAAATCTCATTAATGGTATTTGTAAATTGTTCAAGAGTAAGGTTTAAAGCAAGTGAAATTTGGCCTAATTCGCTTTTACCTTGAAGTTTAGTGCGTACAGAAAGGTCATTTTTATCTCTTACTCTGCCTAAAACAGAAGTAAGTTCATTGACTCTTGAGGTTAAATCCTTAATTGATATTAGGGTTACTATTGTCACTAAAATCAGCACAAACACGCTGGTAAATATATTTATAAGTAAGGTTGTATTTGCTTTGTTATGACTGGTTTCTGCTAATAAAAGCAAATTGTTTGCGACTTTATCTTCAACCTTTTTAAGCAGGCCTATTCTTATGGTTGCTTGTTCAAACCAATAAAGGGCATCAACAGAAAAATTAGCATTAACGCTTTGGGCTATATTTCGCATTCTGATAATTTCTTTTATGGCAGGGTTAGCTGTTTGCTCTTGATAATAATGTGAATTTTCGGTGTTTGTAGTCGCTAAAAAATTATCGATATAGGTATTTTGCTCTGTCACTAAAGTAATAAATTTTACAAAAACACCAGCTTTAAATTCATCTAAGATGAAAGTGCTGCTCATTACTGCTCGCTCAATTCCAGCGCGCTCTTTGCCTTGTAAAAAATTATAGTAGGCAATAGTTTGCTCAGTTAAATGGGCGTCAGAGCTGAGATCTGCAATTATAGTTGATACAGAAAGTAGTTTACTATTTAGGTTAGTGTAATAACCTATTGCTGATGCACTATCAATATTTAAATTTGTTACTCTAGTACGTATTGAGTCAAGCTTGCTTAACTCTACCGCTATAGATTTATTCAATTCAACGATTGATTTATCTTCAAAACTGTTTTGTTCTAAAAACAACGTACGACTTGCATTCTTTTCGTCACTTATTTTTCGTTGTTTACTCAGGGTATTATTGAATTTTTTGCCTGCAGAGCTTAAAAAACCAGCGGTAGCTCCTCGCTCTTTCTGTAACTCGTGCACTAACTCGCTGTAGGTAATTGAAAGCCGAGTTAACTGAGTAAGTGCTCCCATCTCGTTATTAATCGAGTAATTTTGTTTTATAGTTAAAGTGCTTAACCAGATAAAGCCAAAAAGAGGGAGCGCTAGTATTATAAATATTTTGTTTTTGAATGAGATATCAGAAAATGTCACAACTTATCCTTTGAGTAAGAGTTTTTCAGACTTAACAGTCAGTCGACGTTAGTTATACAAAATAGTAAGGACAAAATAGGGGGCAAATTAAGTGAATAAATTTGAGCTTGTCCCTTTGATGTTTATTTTTGTATAAAGTGTCTACATCCCTAAATCTAAGCGTATTTTCAGTATAGAAAAAATATTAAATCTAGCCATTAATTATTAAATTATAGCTGATGTTACAGTGAGATAGCACAGCAGTAAAAAGCTTAAGGTTACAAAAAAATAAATAGCACTGCTAGGTTAATTGGTTATGCTATTTATTAAATAAAACTTAGTTTGTTGCTGTTTTACGATTCTATTTTATTTTTACTTATCACTAAATCCAAATAATTAGTTGCTTCATCAGTAAAGAGTAATGATGTTTTAATTTCGTCTATGTAGTCGTCTGCAAGCGTTTCTTTTGTCATTCTTAGCTGTAATTCACTGATCAGTTTTGCCTCGTAAACGTAACACGCAATAGGGAGCTTTTGATGTAATGCGGGTAATAATGCTGCGCGCTTTACTTTGGTTTGTAACGCTAGAACTTCCAGTATAGAAGGTGGGAAATTCCAATGCTTGGCGATAAAATAGGTGAGTTTTTTTGAGTTTTTTGCCATAACACTTTTAAATAATGTTGAATTTGGTTGGCAATCAGGATGAACAACCGCAAACGCATCAATCATTAATTGGTAAATTATAACGTCGCCTAAATTAGAAATAAGCCCTATAAAGTAGGCTTGAGCAGCATCGTTTTTAATATTCGACTTTGCTACTAGCGTTTTAGCATTAACTCCCGTAGACAAGCTATGCTGCCATATTTTTTGGCCATACTGGCGAAAGTAAATGCTTGATTGTGGTACCAGTTTATTCACAAAACCGTTGATAACACCTTCTGAAAGCCCCTTTGTCCCAAGTACCATAAACGCTGATTTTAGATCGATAACCTCTTTACCGTTACGGTTATAGTAAGCTGAATTGGCGAGCTCTAGTACTTTTGCGGCAATGGCTGGCTCTTGCTGAATTAACGAAATAAGTATGTCTGCGTCAAAATCGACATTATTTAATTGTTCAATTATTTTCGATAACGACATTGGTAGTATTGGCAACGCATCGAGGATTAGTTTTGGATTTTTTAATAAGCTTTCAACCTTCTCAGAAATAAATTCAGATAATTCGTCGTTATGTGACGATGTGAAGCTGTTAGGCATGCCAAACAAATAATCATAAAATGCTTGGTGGTATTCTTCTTCAAACGATAAGTAGCTAAACGGTTTGCATTCTGTGTTGTTGCTGTTGCTGTAAAGAGTTTTGGGGGCTATTTCTTCTTTTGGTGCTTCGCTTTTTCTAAGGTCTTCAAAATAATATAAATTAGCGTTGTTAGAGGCTTTCTTTTTAAATATTTTACTAATAAGTTTTTTAAACATAAATGTGTAAGATCACTGTATGCAATAAATAAGAGGTAAAATTAATTGAGCAACACTTACTAAGCTAGCAGTAAAATGGCAATTAATTTATTGACTTGAATACTTATTATAATATTTGTTTTCTATCTTGTATTGAGTTTTTTGTTGATTAACGATGAATTATTAAAAATATTTTGAGGTAAGGGGTACCACAATTTATTCGTTGTAGAATAAATTGTAGTTTATTTTTGCTTAGCCGCTTTTATGGTTAAACTCGTAAGTTAATGAAACGAAAACTGAACGTGGCTCGCCAACAAAATAACGATAACTGCCAAAGCCGAAGTCGGCGCGTTCTGCGTAATCTTCATTAGCTATATTTAAAACACGTGCGCTTATCGTTAAACGATTATTAATTTTAGTGCTAGCACGTAAATTTAACAGGTTATGCCCCTTATATTGAGCTGTGTTTTCGGGGTTAAGGTAGTAGTTTCCTAAGTGCGCCCATTCAAGTTCAACTTTGCGTTCTTGTGCACCTTGCCAACCCAATTGTAAACTCCCCATATGTTGTGGCGCGGTATCAATTTCATTGCCTTTGATGTTTTCGCGACTCAGCGTTAATGAGTTTTCGTAGCTATGATTAGCTAAGGTACCGTTCGCTTTAAGATAAAAGCCTTTTGGTAATTGATAACCTAAGGCGAATTCAATACCGTTATGGCTAGTTTTACCATTGCTGATGTTTTGTCGGTTGGTGTCTTGAAAGATAAAGTGTTTTTTATTCATTACAAAGGCACTAATATCGTAGAAAAAACGCTGTGTTTGGCCGCGAACGCCTAGTTCTATAGAGTCAACTTGTTCTGGTTTTAAGTTTGTAACATTTTGCCCGGCTTGCAGCCGAAATAGCTCGGTTGCTTGTGGAGCACGGTAGCCGGTTGAGTACTGGGCATAAGTTGTATGTTGTTCACTTAGAAAATAGTGGCCGCCAAATTGATATGACACTTCGTCAAAATTTGTATTTTGATCACCAGGGCGGGTAAATCGACAATTACTTATACCAGCCTCGCATGCACTACCGTTACTGAGTTTATTATCGTAATCGTATTTAGTGTGCTCGTAGCGTAAACCGGCACTTAAAAATAGTTGGTCTGAAACCGTCCAATTTACTTTAGCAAATGGTGAATAAACTTGTGCATTAACATCGTAATTATAATGCTCGCCTTGTGGTATTGTGGGTGAAAAGTCTTCGGCTTGTGATTCAATTAATTCGCCTTGCGTTAGGTCAACGTCAAGCCCAATTAACCAAGTTAAGCTTTGGTATTCTTTTTCATATTGCGATTTAATGCCTAGCCCTTTTTGGCTGTTCTCTTCTAGTGATTGCCACGGTAAAAAGTGTTGAAGAAACGCCATATCGGTATAGCGCAGGTAAGGGGTAATACTGACGTTACTTGTATCGTCGATGTTATAAGAAATTTCACTGTAGGCTTTAACACTTTTATTATCTCTAAATGCTTCAGGATTCGGGTTGTTGCGTTTAACACTTTTGTTTTGATAAGCGTTTTCACCATTAATAAACCCCGCGGTTTCTTGGTTTAAATTAGTAACGCTGAACACATTTTTAATATTGAGTTGAGCATCTTGAAATTGGTGGATAACATTTAATTTTTGTTGTTTAAAACCGCTGTCGTCTTTATAACCGCCATCGTGACTTAAATTGCCATAAACCATAAAAGCATGCTGTTGGCCTGTTTTTCCTGCTGAAAATTGACCACTAAGGTAGTCGTTTGGCCCTAAGGTTGCGCCGACATAAGCGTTTGATTGTTCAAATGGGTTTGGAGTAATAACATTGATAACTCCATGGACGGCATTTGAGCCATAAAGCGTGCTTGAAGGGCCTCGTAATACTTCAATACGAGCCGCTTGTTCAGTGTTAGCGTCAAATAGTTGGTTCGCATTACAAAAACCTGGCGCTCGTAACGAAATACCATCTTGTGCGATGTAAAACGCGCCACAACCACCTGCACCGGTTAATACAGGTGAGCGAATAGCCGTTAAATGTTCTTGCCCGTTGCCTCTGCTTATCCAACCGCCAGGTACGCGTACAATAACTTGGTTTATATGTTGCTGGTTGATAAAAGCTATATCGTCAGCTGTTACCACCGACAGGTTGCTATCAAGTGTATTCAGGGTGTTTTTACTGCGAGTTGCGGTTACAGTAATTTGTTCTATTGGCTGTAGCGCTTTATTATTTTCAACCCTTGGCGTGTTTCCATCGACCGATGTTACTGGGGGTTGCGCAAGTGTTGGCACACTGATAAGTAGTAGAGAGAAGGTAATGGCATTTATTTTCAAAGTAACATCCTAACGCCTAAGGCGTATATCTTTTTATTATTGGTCCGATAAGAGAGAAGGTTCGGACCTAGTATTTGGTTTTAGTACTATTTATTTTGCTCATTTATTTTCAAGTAAAAATTCACGTATATATTTCAAGTGTTGTTATACAAGATCAAAATATAATGTATGGCTGCGCCTACCTTATAAGTTCACTTTCTCTGCTGAATACAACAATTATTACATGTTGTAACTGGTTAAACTAACTGAAATTAATCTTTAATGTGAGTTAGTTTACCCTTATGTTTTTTAGCACGCTGTTTTTATATTTTAATATTTTCAAGAAATTTGCAGGTATAAGATGATGGGCAATAGGCAGAGCTATAATTACCCATAACATTTAGTCTGCTTGGCAGAGGGATAAATGTTTATTTGAAAAAGGATATAGCTTAGTGACTGTGAAGGGGGAGGATATTCTGCAACTTTTATCACTAACATCTATGTTTTATGATAAATGAATTTACTAATCAAAAGCTTAATAAAATCTCAGGAGCATAAAAATAAACAGCAGGACAATTATTGAAATAACGCGATCTGTAGTAAATTAAACCCGTTTGTAAGCAGTAATAAACAGGTTTGATTTTATGCATTTTTTTATTTTACTTTGTTATCACTTACACCCCAAAGTGCTTGGAATTGTTCTGGCTGTTAATTAGTTATGACTATTCTCTAACTGGTAGAAGGTAGCTTGAACATAGTCGGTTGGTTCACCGGTATTATTTTGATTATAAACTCCAGCTTTAAAGTACATATATTGGTCGCTTTTATCATAACCGCTATTACTCATATCTACTTCTTGTACTATGTTGGCTTTTCCTTGGCGAATAATGGTAACGGTTAATTTGTCACCCTCAACATTAATGCGATAGCTAAACACTTCGTTTAGGGCAATGCCATCTTCAGGATTTCCTGCATTGCTAGCGCGAGAACCAATAAGGTTGTACCACTGCTCTTTGCCTTGGCCCTTTAATGGTTCGTGTGCCATGTAAATTACGCCTTTGTCGTTATGAGGTAATTTGCGATAATATAAACGAACGGGTTCGTCTTTTGTGGCATGAATTTGGCCTATTATTACTCTACCCACTTGTTTGTCGTCGCCGGTCGTGGTGACATGATTAACCGCTAAAGTGGCGTCTAAAGTGCCATCTACTCCGCCTGATTTTTTTCTTACATTGCGCTTTGCGGTGCTAAATACCCAATTATTTTCGGTGATGCCTTTGGTTTTTATTCTCATATCACCTTTGCGCAGCATTTCTCTTAATTCGCTACGAGTATATTTGGTGTTTTTAGAGGTTTTAGGCCCTTGAATTGGCGCGGTGAACACCATGCCACCGTCTTCTGCGGTATAAAATAAGGGTTTTATTGATAAGCCTTTAACTAGGTAAGTTTCGGGCACGTTGTCAGCTATACCATCTTTATTGGTATCAACAGGTAAGCTGATACTCCAGTCAGATAAGTCGAAGTTATCAGCGGGTCTTGCTGTTGAATCAAGTGTAATAACTTCGTTTCGGCTATTTTTTAGCTCTGCGGCTTGCAGGTAACTTTGTCCGCTTAACGCTAGAAATAAAGTAATGCTTAATAAACTTTTAATAGGGGATAGCATTGTGTATACCTTTTATATTGAGTGATAATACCCGATTAACAATATCAAAACCGATAAATTGTTCATTTTATTGACTAAAACTTTTACAAAAAAATAGCGCTAACATGAGCGCCATTTTATTAGTTTTGAATATTGCTATTTCAACTTGTTAATTGCTTATAATCTATCAGCTACAATAGCTTCATTTGTTGAGCTGTTGTAAGGCGAAGCAGGGTTGTCGGTATCAAGAGAGCCACCTACCGCATAACTTGTACTTTCAAAATCATCTGAAAATATTTCTGTTGTGCCTTCTAAATCAGAATATAGTTTAATATCGTCTATGTAGAATGCAGTTGCTACGGTGGCATCATTGTCGCCAATTCTGAATACTAAGTACTGAACACCGTCCATAATTGTTTCAAAATGAGTACCTAAAGTTCCATCTGATTTACCGCTATCATAAGTCGGGAAAGCCTCAGTTGAAACAGGCGTACCATTTATGGATAAAGTTATTAGTGGCGCTTGGGTGGCACTTGCACTACTTGCATCCCAGGTAATATCAATATCAACCCATTCTGTACCGGTAAATGTTGCATCAGTATCTACTGTGCCTTCTTGGCCACGAATAACATAGTTACCTTCTTTCACTCTTAATTCAACAAGCTCATAGCCGGTACTGACTTTGCTACCAAATACGCCAATATAGGCATCTTTAAAGTCAGTATCGGTGTCGTTAGGGTTATTATTTACAGCGTTGGCTTCTTTTCTAAATGATACGCTTAGTTTACCAACGTCTAAAGATGCAATACTTTCATCGCTAAGTTTAAATCTTAGCTCACCCGTATCGGTAGAACCATCGCCAATACCTACGCCCATGGTATCGGTAATTTTAGCGACTTGTAAGTTACCTTCAGATGGATCCGCTGGTGGATTGGCAGGAGGATCACTCGGGTCGCTGCCAATTTCACCTTCTCTGGTGACTTCAGCAACAACAGCTTCGTTGGTTGAGCTGTTATAAGGCGATGCACTGTTGTCAGTATCAAGAGAGTCATCAACTGCAAAGTCTTCAAAGTTATCGGCAAACACTTCAACTGTACCGGCTACATCAGAAAACAGCTTAATGTCGTCTAGGTAAAATGCGGTAGCAACCGTGGCGTCGTTATCACCAATTCTGAAGGTCATGTGTTGCACACCATTCATAATAGTTTCAAAGTGCGTACCTAAACTGCCATCTGTTTTGCCACTATCGTAAGTTGGAAAGGCTTCGGCTGAAACAGGTGTGCCGTTAATTGCTAAAGTAATTAATGGCGCTTGTGAAGCACTGGCATTTGTTGCATCCCAGGTGATATCTATATCAACCCATTCTTCGCCAGTAAAAGTAGCGTCTGTATCAACCGTGCCTTCTTGGCCACGTATTACATAGTTGCCTTCTTTTACTCTTAACTCTACAAGTTCATAGCCAGTACTTACTTTACTGCCGAATATACCAATATAGGCATCTTTAAAGTCGGTATCAGTATCGTTTGGATTGTTGTTTACCGCATTCGCTTCTTTTCTAAATGCTAGACTTAATTTACCGGTTAATAGCGGGTCAATACTTTCATCGCTCAGTTTAAATCTAAGTTCACCCGTATCGGTAGAGCCATCGCCAATGCCAACACCCATAGTGTCAGTAATTTTAGCTACTTGGCTGGTTACAACATCTGCGGGTTTTACAATAACTGGGTCAGTTGGATCAGAAAGTGTATCTTCTGGGAAATCATCATTATCAATATAGGTAGCTGAAACCGTTATCGTTTTAGTTAGCTCAGCTTCAGTTAATATGTATGTTGCACTGGTAGCATCAGCAATTGCTACGCCATCTGCCATCCATACATAGGTAATTGGTGTGTCACCAGAGCCATTTTCGTCGGTAATAACGGCTGTTAGTTCAAAGTCTACATAAGCATCACCTGTAATAGCAACGCTACCGGCACTTGGTACTGCTGGAACTTCAATAACGTCAGTTTCGGCTGATATGGCTTTTTCAACATTACCATCGTTGTCTGTGAAGTTAACTACGAGTGAAATCATAGAGCCTACATCGGCATCGGTAAGAAGGTATGTACTAGAGGTAGAGCCAGAGAGCACTTTGTTATCAGCAACCCAAGTGTAAGTTACATTGGCTGGGTCAAAACCATTACCATCGCTTATTGTCGATGTTAATGTTTCTCCTGTTGTAGGATCTCCTGATATTTCGACATAGCTGATAGCATTTCCTTCTGAGCCTGTTACGCTGCCATCATCACAAGCCATTAACGCTAATGCGCTTGTTATTGCTATTACCAATTTCGTTTTCATTTAGTCTCTCCCCGACAAATTTTATTATATTTTTAATCGCTGCTTTGAGAAATAACATTGTTTCGGTCATTTTATCTACAAGAACTGCTGATACCGATACTTACAATAACTTACCAATCTGTCAACCAATTATTGTATTTAAAGTGATAAAACTTCCTGTTGTTGGTGGCTATATTCAAGTGTTTTTAGGCGAGTAATATGTTTTTTAAACAGTTAAGTAATTGTATTTATGTTAATAAATTTAATGTTATTACCAATTTGTATTGTTACGATTACTGAGATTTTAAATTCATGATTACAGTAACTAAAACAGCCAAATAAATAAGGCTGTTCGTCATTAAGTTATAATTTCTGTAGTGCGTTTAGTAACGCTAATAACGTTATTGTTCTTGATATCCGGTATGGCTATTGGAGATTTTGTAAAAGGTTGTTTGCACATAATCTTTGGCATTTCCGGTATTATTTTGATTATAAGCGCCGGCTTTAAAGTACATGTATTGCCCACCTTGATCGTAGCCACTTTCAGTCATATCAACGATTTGAGTAACATCGGCTTTGCCGGCTCTTGTGATTGTTAAGGTTAACAAGTTAGCCACTACTTTTATTTGATAGCCAAAACGTTCATTGAGGGCTATGCCGTTTTCAGGGGTAGTCGCACTTTGTGAGCGATTGCCAATTAACTCGTAATAAATATCATCTCCGCCTTCAACTTCATGGGCTAAGTAAATTGAGCCTTTATTGTTGCCAGGCAGTTTTCGGTAATACACACGAATAGGTTCGTCATTATTTGCATGTATTTGACCGATAATGACACGGCCAACCTGCGATTTGTCGCCTGTTTCAGTAACATGGTTCACGGCCAGTTCCGCGATTAATTCACCATCTACTCCACCTGCGGCACCTAGGTCGTTTTCAGGTGCACTTGAAAATACCCAATTGTTTTTATTTACCCCTTTAACGTTAATATTGGTATCGCCACGTCTTAACATTTCTCGAAGCTCTGTACGGGTATACTTGGTGTTGGTCGAGGTTTTAGCTCCTTCAATCGGGCTTCTAAAAACTAAGCCGCCTTCGTTATTCATAAAGAAAAACTCAGCGTTAAAATAGTCATTATTTAAGCGAGACTCATAAATGCTTTCTGCTTTACTGCTAAAAGCTTCATCAACAGGAATACTTAAGTACCAGTCGGTTAATTCAATGTTAGAGCTTACATCTGCTAAGCAGCCAAAAGCTTCAACTTCAATAATATTATTGGTGCTATCAATATTGCTGCCTTTAGGGATTATTTTGATATATTGTGCAGAATGCTCTGCTATTTCAATAAACTGGCTACGGGTAGTTAATGCATCGGTTATTTGATCAGCCACCACACTGGTCCATGTTTGCTTATCTTTTGATACTTCAACATCGTAGCTATAGCTTCGCTGATCGGTGTTAAGCCACGTTATTGACAAGCCTTTGACTAATGACAAATTTTCTAAGGTTAAAGTTAGCTGGGCAGAGTTTTCAATTGATGACCAACGAGATTCAGGCAAAAACTTAGCATCGATAACTTGGTTAGCAGTATAGCTATTTAAGCTATTAGTGGCGTTAGCTTCAACAATATTGAGCTTTGCTAAACCTGTGCAGGTAATATCTGAATTTATCGGGGCAACTGGTGGTTCTGTAGGCGCTTCAACAGGTGGGACTGAAGGTGGTACAGCAATAACTTCTTCGGGTGCTTTATCAGCGGAACCAGAAGAAGACTTGCAACCAATAAATAGTATAAAAATGCATAGGTAGAGTGGAGTTTTGTAGATAGACAATTTTTTCACCTCAATAATAAAACCGAAACTCGTCGTTAATTTGACTTACCAATTTAACTTACCAAAGTTTGTTTTGATAAGTGAGGTAGCTATAAAATGTAATACCAAAGCGGGGCTCTGTAAAGTGTTGGTTTTTCGAACGGCGTAATAATTTGACTTTATAAATGATGCTGAAAGTATCTAGCTTTATTTTTAAATTATATAAATAGATTTAATATCAGCTACTTAATGGCTTAAGTCGCCTTTAAGCTATTTGAATAGAATGTTGAAAGTGTTTTATGCATTAGCTTTGACGTTTATTTAGAATCTAAAGGCTAGTAATGCGCATACAAGAGCAGGCTAACAAGATAAATGTTAGCCCTTTATTTCTTGGTAATTCAATGCAAGTTGTTGTTAAGTAATAATATTAACTTTGTGGTAACCTAGTTCTTATGAGATTTTTTATGTCTAAACCAGTTGTAGGCTTTATAAACCACAATCGCGAAGATGGTCCAAAATACGCTATGGTAAAAAGCATGAAAAGAGCCTTCGCCTAATGCGTGATCTGTATGGGCAAAAGCTTGGCTAGTAAAGAGTATTAGGTAGCTAATAAGTAATGTTAAAAACTTCATATT
The DNA here is from genome assembly GCF_057550865.1 of Colwellia sp. NW0002-52-1. Lineage (NCBI taxonomy): Bacteria > Pseudomonadati > Pseudomonadota > Gammaproteobacteria > Alteromonadales > Colwelliaceae > Colwellia > Colwellia sp. NW0002-52-1. The sequence continues at coordinate 67,445 of NZ_BAAJLU010000009.1, forward strand.
TGATCCTTTTTCTTGTTAATTTGTTTATTGTTCTTTTAAAAATATGTTCAATTTTTTAGTGAGGTAGCGGTTAAAATATTAAATTTTCAACATACCTTCTGTTTCGATAAATGAGATTATTTCTGCCAAGCCTTGCTGTGTTTTCATGTTAGAAAAAATGAATTTTTTATCGCCTCGCATTTTTCTGGTGTCTCTGTCCATAACATCAAGTGAGGCACCGACTAAATCAGCAATATCTATTTTATTAATGATTAATAAGTCTGATTTGGTAATACCTGGGCCACCTTTGCGTGGGATTTTATCGCCGGCTGAAACGTCAATCACGTAAATAGTGAGATCAGACAGTTCGGGGCTAAAGGTGGCGCTTAAGTTGTCTCCGCCACTTTCTACTAATACAAAATCTAAATCAGGGTGTAGTGCTTGTAATTCGTCAATGGCGGCTAAGTTCATTGAGGCATCTTCACGGATAGCAGTATGCGGACAGCCACCTGTTTCCACGCCCATAATTCTGTCGGCAGCGAGCGCGTCATTTTTTGTTAAAAATTCGGCGTCTTCTCGGGTGTATATATCGTTAGTGACCACCGCCATATTATATTTGTCACGTAGTGCTAAACATAACTCGCGTAGTAAGGCTGTTTTTCCTGAGCCAACTGGGCCGCCAACACCTATGCGTAATACTTGTTTCTTCATTTTATTTATCTCTTAAATGTTTAAATTTGTTTTATTACGAACGAAAAAGTCGTGAATACTGCGTTTCATGCCAAGCGCTTGCCATGGCTAAATGCGGTAAACTGGTACCGATATCTTCATCGTTAATCTGGTTAGATTTCTCGATAATTAACTGTGTATTCTCAGTTAATTCAAAGAGTAAATTTTGTGCTTGTGTTTGCCCAAGCGGTACTAATTTTGTTGCCGCGGCTACTTGGTTGTCGATATAAGTCCAGCAATAACCGCTTTGGGCAGACTCTAGATCTAATTGAAATAAATAAGCCGTTAATGCAAAGGCGCTAACAAAGCTGATTTCAGTTAGCGCTATAATGCTTTGATATGCGCTAACATCTATATTATTAAGTTGCTTTAATAGTCTAATTAAGGCTTTACCCATCGCTAAATCAGCGAGTAATAACTCATGGCTTTCACGACATGCAATTAAGTGTGTATTCCAGTAGTTGAACTGGTCTAAGTCATTATTATGTAAAGCAATGAATAGCCTTTTTAGAATGGCTAAGTCGGTTTTTGCTATAGACTCTTCTAGATTAATTTCGATCCAACTTGCGGTTGTTTCAGGTGATATTAACCAACCCATTTCAACTGCATATTCCAACCCCTGTGAAAATGAAAAGCCGCCAACAGGTAAATTAGCACTGCACAGTTGAAGTAACCGGTTTAATTGAATCGGTTGGCTTTGATGAGTTGACTTGCTAATCACTTGTTTAATATTTACCGTATTAGTGGGCATGTTCATGACTATGTTTATCATGACTATGCTTTTCATGATTAATGCTGTCTGTATTTGCATGCGAATGCGAATGACCACTTTTACTACCGTAGGCACCGCTTTCTGGTTCAAAGACCGCTGGTGTTTTATCTATGGTTAAGCCATATTTTTCAGCTAAGGCTTCTAAAACATGGTCGGGTTTAAAGCGCAGCCAAAGCTCACCTATTTGCAATGACGTATGTCGATTACCTAAGTGATAGCAAACTTTAGAAAAAGTTAACCAGTCGGTCGCAATAGCAGTAGAAACAGGCTCTGCTGCACCTTTAATTTCTATTAATAAGCCACATTCTGTTTTTAATATTTCGCCAACCAATAACGGGTGGCCGCGTTCCATAAAAATACCAATGTCGGCGCCATTATCGGTTACTCCTTTAATACGGGCTTTTTTTCGGGTGTCTTGATCTAAAGTGATCGAGTCAACAATTTCACCGTGGGTATGATCTAAACGTTGATAAGCTTGTAACATGTAATTTCCTAAAATAAACAATAAAGTTGAGCTAACGGCAGGGTAGATGCTGGCTCACAGGTTAGTAGTTCGCCATTTGCTCGCACTTCATAGGTTTGGGCATCAACTTCAATTTTTGGCTGCCAGTTATTATGGATCATATCGTTTTTACTAATGTTTCTAGTGTTTTTACAAACGCCGACCATACGTGTCATGCCTATGCTTTGCGGTACATTGGCATCAATTGAGGCTTGCGACATAAAGGTCATTGATGTTTTTGCAGCAGCGCTACCAAAAGCGCCAAACATTGGTCGGTAATAAACCGGTTGTGGCGTTGGAATAGAGGCATTGGCATCGCCCATTGGCGCGGCGGCAATAAAGCCAGACTTTAAAATTAAGGCGGGTTTAATACCAAAAAATGCCGGTTTCCATAGTACTAAGTCAGCAAGTTTACCCACTTCAATAGAGCCTACTTCATGGCTAATACCATGACTTATTGCAGGGTTTATGGTGTATTTCGCGATATAGCGCTTTATGCGAAAGTTATCGTTTTGTTCGGTATCAGGTGCTAATGGCCCACGTTGTTGCTTCATTTTATGGGCGGTTTGCCAAGTGCGGGTGATCATTTCGCCTACTCGCCCCATGGCTTGAGAGTCTGATGCGATCATACTAATCGCGCCTAAATCGTGCATAATATCTTCAGCGGCGATACTTTCTTTACGAATACGTGAATCAGCAAAAGCAATATCTTCTGGGATAGAAGGGTCTAAGTGGTGACAAACCATCAGCATATCTAGATGTTCGTCAATCGTGTTAACCGTGTATGGTCGAGTAGGGTTCGTTGAAGAAGGTAGAACATTGGCTTCGCCACAAGCTTTAATAATATCAGGCGAATGTCCACCGCCAGCACCTTCAGTATGATAAGTGTGAATAGTTCGGCCTTTAAAAGCACCTAAAGTATCTTCAACAAAGCCCGACTCGTTTAAGGTGTCAGTATGAATAGCAATTTGTACGTCGTAACGCTCAGCAACCGATAAGCAGTTATCAATGGCTGCTGGGGTTGTTCCCCAATCTTCGTGAAGTTTTAAACCACAAACACCTGCTTCAATTTGCTCTTCTAATGCAATAGGTAAGCTGGCATTGCCTTTACCTAAAAAGCCAAAATTCATTGGAAAGTCATTAGTTGCTTGCAGCATTTTGTAGATATTCCATGGGCCCGGCGTGCAAGTGGTTGCTTTACTGCCTGTAGCTGGGCCCGTGCCGCCACCGATCATGGTGGTTACACCTGACATCAACGCTTCTTCTATTTGTTGCGGACAAATAAAATGAATGTGCGCGTCAATACCACCAGCCGTTAGAATTTGTCCTTCACCTGCAATAACTTCTGTGCCGGGTCCTACTTCAATATCAATATTGTCTTGAATATCAGGGTTACCGGCTTTACCAATAATGGCAATACGCCCGTTTTTAATACCAACATCGGCTTTAATAATGCCCCAGTGATCAACAATTAGCGCATTTGTGATCACTAAGTCTACGGTTTCAAAGCATGAGGCTTGGCTTTGACCCATACCATCTCGAATAACTTTACCGCCACCAAATTTAACTTCTTCACCGTATTCGGTAAAATCTTTCTCAACTTCTAACCATAAGTCGGTATCGGCTAAACGAACACGATCGCCCACCGTTGGGCCAAACATATGAGCGTAAGCGTTTTTGTCAATGCTAGCCATGGTTATAGGTCTCCTTGAATTTCAGCACGAAAGCCAAATACGCGACGTTTACCACGAAAGGCAACTAAAGTTACTTCGCGCTCTTGTCCGGGTTCAAAACGTACGGCAGTGCCAGATGTAATATCTAAACGAAAACCTTTTGCCAAAGCTCTATCGAAGTGCAGAGCAGGGTTTACTTCATAAAAATGATAGTGCGAGCCAACTTGTATGGGGCGATCGCCTGAATTTGCCACCGTAATTTTTACTTGCTTGCAACCTAGGTTTAGCTCACGGTTACCATGGTCAGTTTTTATTTCACCTGGGATCATATTTGCTTCTCTTATGTGCAAGTTATAATTAAATAATAGGGTTGTGAACGGTGACAAGTTTGGTGCCGTCTGGAAATGTCGCCTCAACTTGTACGTCTGGAATTAATTCTGAAACACCGTCCATAACCTGCTCACGAGTGAGAAGTGTTCGACCATAGTCCATCATTTGTGCAACGGTTTTACCGTCACGCGCACCTTCAATTATTTCCATGGAAATATAGGCTACCGCTTCAGGATAATTTAATTTTAAACCACGGTTTAATCGTCTCTCGGCAAGTAATGCAGCGGTGAATATCAGTAATTTGTCTTTTTCTCTTGGTAATAAATCCATAACGTTCTCTATTTAGTATTTATACTGTTTTATAGGCTTTAATATTTATCTATATCTTGGGTAATTACCGCTTAACTAGGTATGCCAAACTCGGGGCATATTGGCTGGTTTATTAAGATATATAGGCCTAATTATTTGCCATAATTTAATGAAAAGTGCTTTGCATTCTTCTGCGTGCTGGCCTAAATAACGGATCACTAATAATTGTCGAATTTGGCTAATACTGACTTTTTCATCGGCTTGCGAGTCACTCATACAATTGCGCAATTTAGCGATAAGTGCTTTATTTTCGGTATCGCTAAGTAGGCCTTTTTCTGCGTAAGCCATAAAAGTTGCAAAGACACTTTTATTATTTAATCCCGCGACATGCTGCTGTATTTGGTTGTCAGGTTTAATCGCAATTCTGTCGTGATAAAGTAGGGTATTGTCACAATAAACACGGTTTAATTGGCTGTAACGACCTTGTTCAAAAAGTTGCCCTGATCTTGGTAACCCTAAACAGGTGATATCCCAACCTAAATAAACACTGTTGCTTGTTAGGTGCACATCAACAGTATTAACGCCATCAGCGCCTTCATAAACAATGGTTTCTAATGGAAAGTTTTCACACTTTGCATGTTCGGCCAAAAATAGCTCGCAGTGCTGAACTTGTTTAGAGTCGCCAATAGAAAGATCTTCACGGGCACGATAAAAACGATTAGCACCCGGTGTGGTAACTAAACTGTGTGCCTGCTGATTTACCTTAATATTTATCCGTAGTTCATCACCCGAGACAATGCCTGCTGGCGGATGTAACAAATAAATATGCGCACAATCACGTCCTTCAGGATAAAACGCTTTTTGCACACTTAGCGGTCCATTTCGCTCGGTACGACTGAGCTGAGTACCTATTGAGGTAACACTAAACTCTAGCAATAAACTAGCTAGCCAAGCACTTTTACGCGTAGGTATAGTGGTTAAGTTTGTGGTTAGCGTTTCAGCTGTCATTATTTTCTATCATAAGTTTATAAAACTATAAGCTATATCAAGGTTATTAACGTAAGTTGCACAAATTGCGCCAACGAATATCAGTGGATATTTTATTCAGTAGTTTCAAGCTTAAATGAGCTGAAATTTATAGTGTTATATATTGCTGAAACTAACTTATTACGGCAGTTTCAGGCATTTTATTTACCAACTAGAACTCTTTATTTATTAGTCAGATAAGGGGGAGTTTTATGACTAAAAATGACATTTAATTGCACCAAAATGGTGCGGTCGCATCAATATTAAGCGTGAGGATGATTTTTAACCGCTATGTTTTTTATAAAATGATTTTAATTTATTGAATATAAAGTAATTTTTATGTTTTTTATTTGTTTAGCTTTACTGTTTTAGTGGTCTGTAATGTGCATGTAAATAAACAAGGTTATTTTTAATTACTGATGTCAATATCAGGCTGTTTTTAAGGAATAAAATGGACTCTATACTTGTTATTATTGCACTGTCATTAGCGCTTGCTAGCGTGATTAATATTGTATTAACTAAATTTTCAATTTCACACATTATCGGTTATATCATTACCGGCACAATTGTCAGTAATTTCTTCGACTTTAATGGCAGTACTACACCTCATTCACTCGAGTTAATTGGCGAGTTTGGTATAGTTTTTCTTATGTTTACTATAGGGTTAGAAATGTCGTTTTCTAAACTAGGTAAAATGAAAGAGCTGATTTTTTTTAATGGTTTTGTGCAAGTAGCTTTTAGCTCAGTAGTTATTTTTGCCATGGCCTTTTATCTGTTTAATGTCGAGCTTATTCCTTCAGTCGTTATTGCCCTTGCTTTTAGCTTATCTTCAACCGCAATTGTTTTACCTTACTTAAAAAAATCAAAAGATATCGTTACGCCTTACGGCAAAAAGGCGGTTGCTATATTAGTTTTTCAAGACTTAGCTGTGATCCCTATTTTATTGCTAATGGGTTTTTTATCTAATAATGAATTATCGATGTCAGATATATTATTGAAAACATTTTTATATGCCGGCGTTATTATTATTTTCATGTTTACTATTGGTAAAAAGCTGATTGCTTGGCTCTTACATTTTTCGGCCAATGCCCGCATGGAAGAGCTGTTTTTAAGTTCAGTATTTACCATTGTTTTAGGGGCGTCATTGCTCGCACATGAAATGGGCTTTACCTATTCTTTAGGGGCATTTATCGCGGGTATGATCATCGCAGAAACTAAGTTTCATATAAAAGTAGAGTCTGACATAGCCTCATATAAAGACTTGTTATTAGGCGCCTTTTTCTTTGCTATAGGCACCAAGATTGATGTTCTATATTTTCTGAGTAACTTACATTGGGTACTAGGTGTATTAGCCTTAGTTATGCTGATAAAAGCTGTGATTATATATTTACTGATCAGAATGAAATCTGATAAAAGTGAATCGATAAAATCAGCGGTAGCGCTATGCCAAGTCGGGGAGTTTTCTTTCGCTATTTTTGCAATGGCCATGAACCATAATTTACTAACAGAGAGCTTAGGAAGTTTTCTCATATTGATCACTGTGCTATCCATGATTTTAACGCCTTTTATGATCAGTAATATTTATAAAATAGCCGCTTTATTTGTAGTCGAGTTTTTTGAGTCAGACAAAATTACCCCACTGGAAGCTAAAAATCATACCATTGTTTGTGGTTTTGCGATTTTAGGACGAATTGTTGCTAAAGAGCTAAGCAAAGAAGGCGAGAGCTTTTTGATTATCTCTGATAATTTACAGCATGTATTGTTGGCGAGAAAACGTGGTTATGATGCGTATTTTGGGCACTTAGATAAAACCCCTGTACTAGAAGCATTAAGAGTTGAACAAACTAAAAGTATTATAATTACGGTAAACACTTTAATAACGAAACAAATTATTTGTGAAGCGGTACTTGAGCACTACCCAAATGCCAATTTAATTGTCAAAGTCAGTACATTGGAAGAAAAAGCTGCACTTGCTGATATTAAAATTAACTCGTTTGTGCATGCACAACAAGAAACTGCAATGTTACTAGTTAAACAAAGTATGACGTAAGGCACTCGCATTCAATGTATTGAACTTAAACGCCCATAAACGGGGTTATTACAATTTAAACCATAAACGTAACACTTTTATGCTGTGCTTTAGCTAATAATAAGTTGAAGCGACAATCTATAGAGTGTGCGGTGTAATGATCAAATGTTGCTGGGCTAATTAAGCTATTTTTTAGCGCAACGTTTAAGTAATAAAATGCTTATCTTATTAATTTTTCAAATTAATTGATCTAAAACATCCATTCTTTCGTTAGAAATAGTTGACGATATTAAGGCTACTATTAAACCTGTAGCCTGTTATTTTTAAGTGATTCAATGTTAGGGTAACTATAAAGATACTATTTCTAAAAAATTCTGTATTACTAATTAAGAGCTAATTAATAGCCAATCAATAGCTAGTAAAGGACAAATTATGAATGAGAATAACAAGATAAAAGCGTCTGATTTATTTGTACAAGCATTAGAAGCAGAAGGCGTAGATCACATTTTCGCCGTACCTGGTGAAGAAAACCTCGATATGGTTGAGTCTTTGCGAAATTCCTCAATAAAGTTAGTACTAACCCGCCATGAACAAGGTGCTGGCTTCATGGCAGCAACGTATGGACGACTTACGGGTAAAGCCGGTGTATGTATGGCAACCCTTGGGCCCGGAGCAACTAACTTAGCAACACCTGCTGCTTATTCGCACTTGGGCGGTATGCCTTTAATTATGATCACAGGCCAAAAACCGATTAAAAAATCAAAGCAAGGTCAGTTTCAAATTATTGATGTAGTCGGCTTATTTGATCCTATTTGTAAAATGTCTAAACAAATTGTTCACGGTAATACTATACCTTCCTTAGTGCGTGAAGCTTTTCGACTTAGCGAAGAAGAGCGTCCTGGAGCCGTGCTTTTAGAATTACCTGAAGACATTGCAGAAGAAGACTGTAATGCAGCTATTATAATGCCTCATAAACGCTATTATGCTAGTCCTAATAATGTCGCTATTGATGAAGCGGTAGCACTGATAAAAACCGCTAAAATGCCGTTAATTTTAATTGGTGCAGGCGCAAATAGAAAAAATGTAAGAACGGCATTATCTAACTTAATAGATACCACTCGTATACCATTTTTTGTTACGCAAATGGGCAAAGGCGTTGTTGATGAACGCTCAGACTTATTTTTAGGTACTGCGGCATTATCATCGGGCGACTACTTACATTGTGCTATTGAACGTGCCGATGTCATTATTAATATTGGACATGATGTAATTGAAAAACCGCCATTTTTTATGGAAGCAGGGGGTAAGAAGGTTATTCATGTAAATTATAAGTCTGCCAAAGTTGATCAAGTATATTTTCCGCAATCAGAAGTTGTAGGCGACCTTGTAAGCTCGGTAAATGCATTAAATGAAAAATTAGCAGGTGAAGTTAAGTTCGATAGAAGCTACTTCGATAAAATAAAACTCGCGATTGATGAGCATATTGAAGAAGGTGCTGATGACACGCGTTTTCCTATCATTCCGCAACGTTTTGTAGCAGATATTCGCAAAGTTATGGGCGAGAAAGATATTATCGCGCTTGATAACGGCATGTATAAACTTTGGTTTGCCCGAAACTATAAAGCTTATCAACCTAATACCGTATTACTTGATAATGCGCTTGCCACCATGGGAGCAGGTTTGCCTTCGGCTATGATGGTTGCCATGCTAAACCCTGACCAACGTGTAATGGCACTATGTGGCGATGGTGGTTTTATGATGAACTCTCAAGAAATAGAAACGGCAATACGTTTAGGTTTGAACCTAGTGATAACGGTGCTAAACGATAATTCTTATGGGATGATTCGTTGGAAACAAGCCAGTACCGGGTTTGCTGATTGGGGCTTAGAGTTTAACAATCCTGATTTTGTTAAATACGCAGAAAGTTATGGCGCAATAGGGCATAGAGTTACCTCTGCTGAAAATATTATACCTACTTATGAAAAAGCATTCGCCGCAGGTGGTGTTCACCTTGTTGAATTACCCGTTGATTACTCTGAAAATCAAAAAGTTTTAATTGATGAGCTAGCTGAGAAGGTGTGCTTAATTTAAAAGAGTAATGTCAACATTCGTTATTTGCGAACGATTTTAACTTATTAAAGAGTAAATTATGACAAATTTAGATAGCAGTAAAACAGTTGAAAAACACGATGTTTTTAATCCGTATGATCAAACTTATTTAGGCTCTGTTCCGTTGATTGAGTGGGCCGAAATCGACAGTTACTTAACCAACGCTGAGCAATTATTTAAAGATCGTCAACAATGGTTACCTGCATATGAGCGAATGAATATCCTCAAAAAACTTGCTACTTTAATTTCCCAAAGAGCAGATGAATTAGCGCTTTTAATTGCAAGTGAAGGCGGTAAGCCATTGGTTGATGCTAAAGTAGAGGTTGCAAGAGCGATTGATGGTGTTGAGTTGTGCGCTAAAGAAATAGCCAACTTAAAGGGTAGCCAAATTCCAATGGACTTAACCCAAGCGGGGGCGGGAAGAGTTGCCTATACCACTAAAGAGCCTATTGGTGTGGTGGTTGCTGTTTCAGCATTTAATCATCCATTAAATTTAATTGTACATCAAGTGGCTCCAGCTATTGCTACAGGTTGTCCGGTACTTGTTAAACCGGCCTCAGATACGCCACTATCTTGCAAGGCATTTGTTGATATGGTGCATGAAGCAGGATTACCTGAACAGTGGTGCCGTTTTGCTATGTGTGAAACGTCAACCGCACAGCAAATGATCACTGATCCTCGTGTTGCATTTTTGAGTTTTATTGGTTCAGCTAAAATAGGTTGGATGCTAAGGTCTAAGCTTGCTCCTGGAACTCGTTGCGCATTAGAGCACGGCGGAGTTGCCCCTGTTATTATTGAAGAAAGTGCAGATATAGAAGCCATGATCCCAAGTTTGCTCAAAGGTGGTTTTTATCATTCAGGCCAAGTTTGTGTATCTGTACAGCGAATTTTTGCACCTAAGAGTAAAGCCAAAGCTATCGCTCAAAAGTTAGCAGATGGTGCCGCAAAACTTGTTGTAGGCAATGCTATTGATGAGTCGACAGAATGCGGACCGCTAATTCGACCAGCAGAAGTTGATCGTGTTGAAGAATGGGTTGATGAAGCTGTGTCTGCAGGCGCAACACTGTTAACCGGAGGCAAACGACTCGGCAAAACTACCTATGCACCAACGGTGCTGCTTGATCCGCCACTAGGCACTAAAGTTTCTAGCATGGAAATTTTTGGCCCTGTTGTTTGCGTTTATGCTTACGAAGATATTGATCAAGCCATTGCTCAAGCTAACGCATTAGATTTTGCTTTTCAAGCCTCGGTATTTACTAAGAATATAGATGTAGCAATGAAGGCAATTAATACGCTAGATGCTACTGCCGTTATGGTTAATGACCATACCGCCTTCCGTGTTGATTGGATGCCTTTTGCTGGACGTAAACATTCGGGTTATAACACTGGAGGTATTGCTTATACTATGCATGATATGTCGCAGGATAAAATGGCGGTGATTAAGCTTTAAGCTTTATTTAAGATAAGCTAAGTTGAGCTATTTATTATATAAACAGTCGTAAAAGTAAGAAAAGTCTCTATTAACTAGAGATTTTTATTTTTACACCCCATCTGCTTATTATACCAATTGATTTAATGAATCGATCAATTTTAACCGAGGATAAATTTTCAGTAGCAAGGCGCTTGATTAAGCAATAGCAGGCTATTGGGATTGAAAGCAACGTAGATACTGGATATTTAAACCGCTTTATAATGATCGATTATTTATATCAATTGGTATTAGCTAAGCTTTTGTATCTGGGAGCTATTGTTTTTTATGCCAGCCCATACCTACCGCATAACGGTGATCAAAACCTTTCCAAGGCTTAGGTGTTTTGCCATCAATGGCTATTTGGTTAGAATCAGGCGATAAATCTAGGTAAGCGCATTGAGTTAATTTTTGCTTTAAATAACAATCCATCATTGCAAGCGTGAAGTGTTTATTGTTGTTATTTAATACCGTGCTGTCCCAAGCGGGTTCATAATAATGACCTATATCTAACTCACTTGTTTTAGCAACGCTAGGTGCCGGGTGCGGTGCAACATTATGTCGCGCGTTTTGATAGGTAAGCAGGTATTTATTGTCGCTACCGGTTTGTTCATAAAGTGATTTGATAGCGTTGTAATCAGAAACATCATCTAAATCGCCTGCGATATAAAGTATTGGCGTATTAATTTTTGACAGTGCTTCTTGCTGAAATAACTGGTGTTGTGCACCCCAAGGTGCCATAGCAATAACGGCTTGCCATCTTGGGTCTACTTTAGGGTTTTCATACTGGCCTGCGGCGCAGCTATTGAGTAATGCTTTTACTTTTTCGACTTGCTCAGGATCTTTAATGCCTGTAAAAGTTGAAGCTGTTGTATTGGTAAAATTATAGCAACCGCCAATGGTATTTACCGCGCCATAACCCCCCATTGAATAACCTATTAAACCAGCCTTTTGGCTATCGATAACTTTTGAGAGAAAGTTGGGTGTTGTGGTTAAATAGTTAAGGGTAAATTGTTGGTCACGAGAGCGATTAAGCAATGTACTCACAAAACCAGCGAAAGGGCTATTTATCATGTCAACTTCGGCGTTGGTTGAGTCAGTATGATCAATAGCAGCAACAATATACCCATGAGAGGCTAAATGTTCTGCTAAATAATACATCAGTGTTCTATAGCCGGTATAACCATGAGAAAGCACCACTAATGGAAATTTTTCAGCCTCATTGTTTACTAATACAGCTGAGTCGCGAAAAGCATCGGCTTGAATGGAGAAGTTTTTACCGGTGCGTGTAACGTTTTCATAACTCGTTTTTTTAGTGTGTTGGTTATCTACAGTAGTGGGATACCAAACTTCTACGGTTAATTCTCTGTCTTTTGTTGCTTGTGTTGCGGGATCAAATTGCGCAGGGTTAATAATGTTTAATGTTTTTACACCAATCTTAAATTGGCCTTTTTCTGCGAGTTCAGCAACCACATCGTTGGGAAGCTGTTTTTGTAATTGCTCAGGCACCAAAGTTGTTTTACTGTTTGATAACTGCGCTGTTGAAGAAATCTCGACGGCATTTACGGTTGCGACAATTTGTACATAACAGCACATTAAACTGCTTAGTATAGTGAGGATGTTTTTTTTAACTTTTATCATAGGTGTTTTCACTTTTATTATTATTTTTTATTCGTTATAAGTAATTGAAACCTTAGTTATAGCACAAGCAGTGAACATTGAAGTATCTCAAGCGCAACAAACTTATTCTCCTGGATATTTTAGCCCCCACTGGTTTCTAATTGAATCCATAATGGCCATCATGGCGGTGGTAGTATCAAGTGGTAAAATATCACTTTGTTGTTTACTTTCTCGAATACACTGCATGGCATGTGCAACTTCAAAAGTGAAATTTTCATCGGCATCAAACGGGAAGCTACTGACTTTAATAGCTTGACCTTTAAGTTTGATATGCAGCTCTTGAGCACCAAGAAAATCAGGGATCCTGATATAGCCTTTAGTGCCACTAATAATGCCTTCGGTAGGGGCTTCTTCAATAAAAGATGCCGACAAAATAGCGCGCTGATGTTGTTGATATTCAAGTAAGTAACAAGAGCTTTCGTCTACACCGTCTTCACCCATAACCGCTGAGCTTTGAATGCGACTTGGTTGTTCGCCAAAGACAATTGAAGCTAAGGTTAAAGGATAAATACCTAAGTCGAGTAAAGCGCCGCCAGCAAGACTTTTGTTGCGTAATCTATGCGTCAAAGGAAAGTCTTCACAAATACTAAAGTTTGCTTTAACGGTATGTACTTCACCAATTATGTTTTCTGATAATAGCTGCTTTAAGTGTTCAATGGCGGGTAAAAATCGTGTCCAAACACACTCCATCATGAAGCAATTATTTTTTTTTGCTAATGCGATAAGTATTTTTGTTTGCTGGGCGTTTACGGTAAACGGTTTCTCGCAAATAACATGTTTACCATGCTGGAGACAAAGCTTGATATTTTCAAAATGAAAGTTATGCGTAGTTGCAATATAAATGACATCAATGTCTGGATCAGTTACCAAAGATTGGTAATTATCATATGTTCTCGGTATTTGATATTGTTCAGTAAAGTGTTTGGCGCGATCTTTAGTGTTAGAAGCACCGGCGAGTATCGTGCATTTTTCTAACTTTTTTATGGCAAGGGCAAATTGATGTGCAATACCACCACAGCCCATTACACCCCAATTGATACTTTGCATATTTATCCTTAAAGCCGATACCCCTTGTTTTAATGAGATATCAGCATTCAATATTTAATAAACTCTCGAAAGTGACATTTGTGATCCAATAGGAATAGTGGCGCGAAATTTTCTATTTTAAACTCACTATTTTTAAACCGACTATTGTTAAATTCTCTATTTTACATACACCACTTTATATTCTTTATTTAAAACTCAGTAACTTGTAAACCATTACCTGCTTTACCAACATAAATTGAGGCGTTGATATTAAAGCGAGCAAAGTATTGTGCCGTAACTGCGTCTTTAATTTTATCGATATCAGCCTGACGGCATAAGCAAACTATTGCACCGCCAAAACCACCACCTGTCATTCGTACAGCACCTTTAGTTCCTAAAGCCGTTTGACATATCTCTACCAAACCATCGGTTTCAGGAATGGTAACCTCAAAGTCATCTCTTAATGAGATATGAGAAGCGGTCATTAACGCTCTCAGTGCTTGCATATCATTATTTTTAAGGGCTTGGGTTGCGTCAAGTACACGCGTGTTTTCGGTAATAACATGATGTGCGCGTTTATATTCATTTTCGGTCATGGCTGAGCGAGCATTATTTAACATCGCAAGATCGGCATCACGCAAAGTCGCCACAGACATTTTCTCGGCTGCTTTTTCACAATCAATTCTGCGTTGGTTGTATTCGCTATCGACTAATTTTCTAGGGTAATTTGAGTTAACAATAACGATAGAAAGATCGTCAGGAATACTCACCGCTTCAGTAGCTAAACTCTGACAATCAATAAGTAATGCATGGGCTTTTTCACCATTGGCAGAAACAAGCTGATCCATAATACCGCATTGGCAATCCATAAAGTCGTTTTCAGCTTCTTGGCCTAACACAGCAATAGTTTCATTAGATAAGTTTAACTGGCAAGCTTGATTGAACACACCACCAACAGCAACTTCTAAGGCGGCAGAAGAAGATAAACCACTGCCTTGCGGGACATTACTGTCAATTAATAAATCAACACCGCTAAGTTGATGACCTTGGCGCTTTAAAACAAAAGCAACTGCACGAATGTAGTTACCCCATTGAGATTCGCCACGGGCTATTTCTTGGTCTAGAAAGAATTCGTCTGACTCGCCAGGGTAGTGCAAAGAGTGCACCAAAATCTTGTTATCATTACGTTTTCTATAAAGTATGCGAGTACAAAACTCTAACGCACAAGGTAAAACAAAACCATTGTTGTAGTCGGTAAATTCGCCAATTAAATTTACACGTCCTGGTGCAGAAGACATTGCTTGAGCAGGTTGTTTATATATTTCTTCAAAAATGGCATTAAAGTTATCAGTTACCACGTGCCTGCTCCTTTTTATAATGTGTTGTACTTGCTTTACGTAATATATTCGCCGCTGTTTCAGCGGTTAAATCACGTTGGCTTTCAGCTAACATTTCGTAGCCAACCATATGTTTTTTCACCGTAGCAGAGCGCAATAGTGGCGGATAAAAATGTGCATGTAGACGCCAATGACTGTTGTTTTGATCATTTGCAGGGGCATTGTGCCAACCCATTGAATAAGGAAAGCTGCAATTAAACACGTTATCATAACGTATGGTTAGCTCTTGTATTGCTTGCGCTAAACTCTGTTTTTGTTGTGCATTTAATTGGCCAAAGTGCTGAATATCGTCTTTGGCAATGAGTATTGTTTCAAACGGCCATGCTGCCCAAAAAGGTACAACAGCTAACCAATGTTCATTCTCTACCACAATACGCTCTTTTTTAGCTGATTCATGTTCAACGTAATCAGCCAATAATGATTTACCGTGTTTATCTAGATATGCCTGCTGTTGGATATCTTCTTTTTCTATTTCAGTTGAAAGGTGTTCATGCGCCCAAATTTGCCCATGAGGATGAGGCTGAGAGCAGCCCATAACCGCGCCTTTATTTTCAAAAATATTTACGCAAGCATAAGTCTTTGCCAATTCAACATAGTTTGATTGCCAAGTATTAACCACTGCTTCAATTTCAGGAATCGTTAGTTCAGGCAATGACTTGTTGTGATCAGGAGAAAAACACACAACTCTACATTCACCATTGGCTATATTGGCTTCAAATAAAGGGTGTGGCTCATCATCAATTTGTTGCGCCTCAACCGGCTCTTCGGTTAACGCGCCGAAGTCATTCACAAAAACATGGGTGTTTTTATAATCAGGATTGCCAGCATTTTTTGCTCGTTCGTTTCCTGGACATAATGGACAGTTTTCATCATATACAGGCAGCTCTGTTTCAGAGGCTGCTTCTGTAGCACCTAACCAAGGTCGGTTGTTTCTGTGTGGAGACACCAAAACCCAACTACCTGTGAGCGGGTTTTTTCTACGATGGGTAAATTCTAAGTTGTTCATTGTATTATTCCAAACCATTAGGGTATTTCGATTGCCAATGCCAAGTGTCGTCAGTCATTGCTTCAATATTAAGTTGTGCTGTCCAGCCAAGGTTCTTTTTAGCAAGTGATGCGTCTGCAAAATTACTGGCAATATCACCGGCACGTCGCGGGGCAAACTTGTATTTTATCTCTACGTTTGCAGATTCAGAGAAAGCATTAATTATTTCTAATACAGAATAACCTTTACCCGTTCCTAAGTTATAAACGAGGGAGCCCGAATCATTTTGGTGTGTTGAAAAGGCAGCAACATGGCCAGCGGCTAAATCTGTAATATGAATATAATCTCGTACGCCAGTACCATCTTTTGTGTTGTAGTCGTTCCCAAAAATACTGACAAATTCACGCTTACCTACAGCTGTTTGGGCGATAAAGGGCATCAGGTTATTCGGAATACCGTTAGGGCTTTCACCTAACAAGCCGCTTGGATGGGCACCAACAGGATTAAAATATCTCAAAGCAATTGCAAGATATTGATCATGGGTTTGGCACCAATCAACTAAAATCTGCTCCACCATTACCTTGGTCCAACCATAAGGATTGGTTGCCGTAATAGGGTGTTGCTCATCAATAGGTAAATACTGAGGATCGCCATATACCGTTGCAGAGGAACTAAAAATTATTTTATTGATACCACAGCTTTGCATAGTTTCAAGTAAAGTAACTGTACCAGCGACATTATTGCGGTAATAAGATAAAGGTTGTTCTGTAGATTCACCAACGGCTTTTAATGATGCAAAGTGGAATACTGCTTCGATATTGTATTGTTCAAAGGTCGCTTTGAGCTTTTTACTATCGGCTATATCGCCTTCAATAAAATCAAATGTATGATTACTGATTTTGCTTAACTGATCCAAAACTTTGATACTAGAATTAGACAAATTATCATATATAACTGGGGTATAACCAGCGTCAAGCAGTGCCAAACATGTATGACTGCCTATATAGCCTGTACCACCTGTAACTAATACGTTCATAGATAACCCTTTACTTAAGTCTTATTTATAAGATAAATAAAATTGGCGATAAATGCAACTTTTATTTATAGAGATTTAAGTGAGGGTTCAGTGGAAAAAATGATGATATTTAGGGCTTGTAGCGTAATGAATTTAAAGATATTGAACTTAAAAATATTAAAATTAACCATATTCATTAACATGCTATTACTACTAGTTCAGCAAAGGCTTGTTATAAGCAGTTGATAGCGGTATTAAAGCTAGTTGATTAATTTGCTGAATATGTATTATGGCTAAATAATAGTATTGATTAGTTGCGTTTACTTAACGTTAACTTGGTTGGGCTTAGCTTATAGGGAAATTACATTAGTTTTTTGTTGAGATTTACAACAGCAGTTAGCGAATTGCTTTCATAAACTTTTTTGAAATCATGAACATATCGGGGATGAATTTTAACTGCAAATCACTATATGTTTCATTGGGTTATGTAAAGCTATAGTAGGAGTTAAAATAATTGTGGAAAGCCTGATAATTAATTAAGTGTATCTGAGGTGTACCTGACCCCACTTAATATTTTAGCTTTCAATTACTTGGTCTTTATAGCGCCAAACGAATGCTTCGTGTAATTCTTCTTGCTCCCAATGATATTTTTCAATGATACCAGCAGAACTAAACTTACCCCAACCCCAGCCTTCTTCGACAAAGTTAAAGTAAAGGCAACTATTATTCAGTGTTGCAACAACCCACAACCTTTCATCTAATTCATACTGCTTATGGTTCCACTGAACAGGTTCGACTTTGGACTTTAACCAAGCCTTAAGAATTTCAAAGTCAGAATCACTTATCACTGAATCAGCTTCAGAAATTTCTTGGATTACTTCATCAAGAGTTAAATTTAATTGCATACTATCCTTGAAAGCTAACGAGGCTGTAGAATTTCTATTTTTAGAAAAAACACCCTTAAAATTTATTAAAAATTAAGTCTAAAATTGCGTTGCTACGTGAATTATGGGGCAATATTACACTAAAAATTGAACTTTAAAGGCTGTATGAACACAAAACCATCCTTCATTTTATACTTTGATGTAATTCTACAAAGTTATTATGGGTGGCTTAATAATAGCTTTTACTACTCTTTAGGGGGCTTTCTTGACCAATACCAGCAATATAACCAACTAGCAGGAAAGAAAAAAAGACACATGAGAAAAATATAAAAGCCTATCAAAGGTAAGTTATCTGTTTTGCCTTTCGCAAACCTGAAAGTTAGAGAGAGCATTATGATTAAATTGACGAGAATAAATTGGCCAACAGAAGTCATATTAATGTTTATTGGTGTATCCATACATACCAGCCTGTGATGAGTTATAATGAGCCTGTAGAATTTCTATCTTAGAAAAAACACCCTCAAAATTTATTAAAAATTAAACCTCAAATTGCGTTGCTACGTGAATTCTGAGGCAATATATTCCACTAGAAAGTGCATTTTAAGGCTGTATGAACACAAAAATCATCCTTCATTTTTCCTTTGGAGTAACTCTATAGCTTCAACGCCATGTAATTTGTCTTGTTTTAACAGTTTGTTATAAGTTTAACTCTTATATGAACAAGCTATTTTGCCATCTTTTATCCATTGTCGGTAACTTGAGCCGCCAATTGATTTATAACGATTACATGTAGCTTCGTTTCCATAAGACGTCTGCCTTCCTGATATTACAGAAGATACAACGCCGTCTAAAATTTCTTCTGACGACCAAGGTTGAATATCTAACGTTGTGCAACCAGAGAGTGCGAATAGAATAGATACTAATGAAATACGTTTCATATTAACTTTAAAGTCCATGTTTAATGCTCCAATGTGAAGAGGGAACTTACCACTCTTACAGAAAAAAGTTTCCACCTTATTTATTTTATATATTAATAACAAATCTTTGCAGCCAACACCACTATTTACCTAAAGATAAAAACAAGAAACTCGTTTATAAACGCAATGAGGCAGATTGCCTGATTTCTTGACTTGGGGGAAAACAAAGTACAACTGCATTTTAGTACTCAGTTATCAAACTAAATTAGGAACAGGAAGATTGGGCATCTACGTCAGCTTTAGGTTCATAATTACCCTAACGTAAATGAATGATTTGGTCTTTTTTTATAAATACATAACGTTTTTAGGGGAACAAACTTAAATGTGATTGGCTGGCAATGCTAGTTGCAATTGGGGGGTACTAATGGTCGTTATTTTTCAGCTTATTTTTAATTTACTCTTAACTTACATTTGGCTTAGCTGAATCATATTTTGTTTTAGATAAGCAACAGTTAAGTTTGACTTTGCTATTGAGTTTATACCAATAGCAATGTCAGAGTAGGTTCGATGTAACTGAGGTCTAATTAATCAATTTTTTATACTTTCATTTTCATTGAAAATATTGATAAAACTGCTTATGCAACCTTAGTTGAATGTAAAGAGCGGCGAGCCGTAAGCACAGGGTGTTCATCTAGATATTTTTGTAGATTAGCTATTTGCTCAGTTGATAAATATAGACCTCGTTTGGTTCTTCTCCATATAATATCTTCAATATTAACAGCCCACTCTTGCTCGATTAAAAAGTCAATTTCTACTTGATATAAATCAGTGCCGAAACACGTGCCCATTGCTTCAATGCTTTTAATGTTTTCGAGTAAGTTAAACGTTCTGGTACCGTAGCTGCGGATAAATCGGGTTCTTAAGCTTGATGGTAACCATGGGTAATCTACTTTTAACCCTTCGGTTAATAGCGCTATATTAGCGAAATTGCCACCTGGTAGCGCTTTATCTGCTGTCCATTGAGCGCCCATATTTGAGAAGTACGGGCTTAACTTATTAACAGCTGCTTCAGCTAATTTTCTATAAGTTGTTATTTTACCGCCAAAAATTGAGAGAATAGGTGCTTTTTTATCAATATCTTCTAATTCTAAAGTGTAATCGCGAGTAACGGCTTGAGCATTAACAGACTCGTCATCTAATAATGGTCTTACACCAGAGTAAGTGGTAACAATATCTGCACGTGATATTTTCTTCTTAAAATATTCATTGGTAATATTTAATAGGTAGTCAATTTCATCTTCCGATATTTTTACGTCAGATGGCTCACCATTATATTCAACATCAGTTGTGCCAATTAACGAAAAATTATCTTCAAAAGGAATAACAAACACGATTCGCTGATCAGCATTTTGCAACATATACGCTTCAGGCTGATCATGAATGCGCGGCACTACGATATGGCTGCCTTTAACTAATCTAATATTTTGAGGAGATTTAAGGGTTAAAGCATCTGAAAACAATTGAGCAACCCAAGGTCCTGAGGCATTAACAACACTGCGAGCTCGTATTACATTAACATCACCATTTAAGCGATCTTGTAGGGTAATAACCCAAACATTGTTTTCACGAACGGCCTTTATGCATTTAGTTTGTGTTTTTATTGTGGCACCATTTTCTTGTGCCGAAAGTGCATTTAAAACCACTAAACGCGCGTCGTCTACCCAACCGTCTGAATACTCAAAACCTTTGGTGATGCTACTCACTAATGGACTGTCATCGCCAAACTTAATCCCTCTTGACGCTTTTAATGTTACTCGTTTTGCTAAGTTGTCATAGAGGAATAAACCAATTCTGATCAGCCAAGAAGGTCTTAAATGACGTTGATGAGGTAATCTAAAAACTAGAGGCTTAATGATATGAGGCGCATTTTTCAACAAAATTTCACGTTCAGCTAACGCCTTTTTAACAAGACTAAATTCATAATGCTCTAAGTATCGTAAACCACCATGAATAAGCTTGCTGCTGTTAGATGAAGTAGCTGAAGCCAGATCGTTTTGTTCACACAATACAACATTTAGCCCTCGGCCTGCGGCGTCCGCGGCTATACCTGCGCCATTTATGCCACCACCAATAACAGCAACGTCAAATATTTTATTTTCTTCTTTCATAAATACGCCTTACCATTTTGTATGATAAATAGGATGTTCGATAATGAATTATAATGTTCGTTTTGTTTCGTTTCAAGTTGCTTTTGTTCATTTTAGTATAAGTTATGTATATTTTGGACGCAAAAAAAGCGCTAGTTAGTTGTTAACTAGCCATATTTTTGGATGAAATTTATTTTATAAAAAAATGTAAATTAGATGATATGCGTTGTAATAGCGTTGTTGCTGAGTATTTCTTGAATTGCTTCAGGTGGTGTTTGGTCAGTAAATAGATGATTAATTTGTGCAATGTTACCTTGTTTGATCATAGCGCTGCGGCCAAATTTAGAGTGGTCTGCAGCAAGTAATACATTGGTTGAATTATTAATAATGGCTTGTGCTACTTTTACTTCTCTAAGATCAAAGTCAAGTAAAGAGCCGTCGTTACTGATACCGCTAATGCCAATAATACCAAAGTCCATTTGAAACTGACTCATAAAGTCACAAGTGGCTTCACCTATAATACCGCCATCTCTGTGGCGTACTTCACCCGCAGCAATTATAACGGTAAAATCTTCTTTAGCAGATAAAATGGTGGCTACGTGTATGTTGTTGGTGACTATATTTAACGCACTATGATTAAGCAAAGCACGAGCAATTGTTTCTGTTGTCGTGCCGATATTGATAAACAAAGAAGAGCCGTTTGGTATCATTTTTACAAGCTCTTTTGCGATACTTTCTTTTGCTTCTAAGTTTAAAATTTTCCGTGATTGGTATGAGGTGTTCTCAGTTGTCGAGATACTTTCGGCGCCGCCATGATGGCGAATTATTACCCCTAACTGAGCAAGTGAATTGAGATCTCTTCGTATCGTTTGCGGGGTAACTTTAAAAATTTGTACTAATTCATCGATAGTAATAAAACCTTTCTCGTGAACGAGATCGATAAGTTCAGTTTGACGTTGGTTTAGCGCCATAAAGGCTTCCTCTATTCGACAGCTTACAAGAAATGAAAATTATCCCACAGATTATATATTTTCCAAAACTAATTGTTTAGCATTATTTAAGGCAAATGTTCGAATATGAAAATAATTGTTGCCAATTTCGAAAGGGATTGGCATTATCGAATATAATTTAATTATTAAGTAAGATAAATAGGAGCTATGTTGAAATACTTATTAGCCATTGATCAAGGCACTACAAGCTCAAGAGCCATTCTTTTTACGCCATTAGGCAAAGTATACGCTTCGGCCCAAGAAGAATTTGAACAGCATTTCCCACAAGATGGCTGGGTTGAACATCATCCTAGTGACATTTGGCAAACTGTTCTACGCACTTGTCGTAAAGTTCTTGCAGACAATAATGTTAAAGCAACTGACATAACGGCCATCGGTATTACAAACCAAAGAGAAACGACTTTAGTTTGGGACAGAAACACCGGCGAACCTATTTATAATGCGATTGTTTGGCAAGACAGACGTACATCAGATTATTGTGAGTCAATATCTAGCCCTCATATAGAAACGATAATAAATAATAAAACAGGATTATTATTAGATCCTTATTTCTCCGCAACTAAAATTCGATGGATTCTCGAAAATGTTGACGGTGCACAAGAGAAGGCCGAAAACGGTGAACTTGCTTTTGGTACTGTTGATAGCTTTTTGTTATGGCATCTAACGTGTGGAAAAGTTCATAAAACAGATGCCACCAATGCTTCTCGTACGATGATTTTCAATATTCACGAACAAGAATGGGATGAAGAGTTGCTTGAACTATTCAAAATTCCAAAGCTTATGCTACCTGAAGTTATGGATTCATCAGATGACTTTGGACATGTTGATAGCGAATTACTTGGTAGTGAGATTCCAATTTTAGGTGTGGCGGGTGATCAACAAGCGGCTTTATTCGGCCAAGCCTGTTTCGATGAAGGTATGGCAAAAAGTACTTATGGCACCGGTTGCTTTTTAATGTTGAATACCGGCAATAGGGCGCTTAAATCAAAAAATAAATTATTAACAACGGTGGCCTATCGATTAAATGGTAAACCAACTTACGCTATTGAAGGCAGTATTTTCATGGCCGGGGCTACTATTCAATGGATCAGGGACGGTTTGAAGTTAATTGGCTCTGCATGTGAAACCGAGTCAATTGCTGAAAAAATGCCGTTAGATCATGGTGTGTTTCTTGTGCCGGCATTTACTGGCTTAGGTGCACCTTATTGGGACCCTAATGCCCGAGGCGCTATTTTAGGGTTAACACGTGACTCTGGTATAAATGAAATTGTAACCGCAGGCCTGCAATCGGTTTGCTATCAAACAAAAGACTTACAAAAAGCAATGGAAAATGATGGTCTTAGGCCTACTTTAATTCGTGTAGATGGTGGTATGGTGGCTAATAATTGGCTGCTAAGCTTCTTGTCTAATATTTTAGGGGCAACAGTTGATAGACCAGAAATTATTGAAACAACAGCCCTAGGTGTTGCTTATTTAGCAGGTCTTAAAGCCGGTGTTTTTAATTCAACAGATGAATTAGCTAAAATGTGGCATTGTGGAAAGCGTTTTACGCCAAATATTGATGATACTCAACGTAATGAATTATATAACAAGTGGTTGGCTGCGGTTAAGCGCGTGAAAAGCTAATGTTTGAATAAGAAGTTATTAAGTCTTTTAACATGCCAGTTGTACTGGCATTTTTATTTCTGCCGTACTATTTTTACAACGTAATAGCCGATTGATCAATCAGTTGTATTGTTAATGGTTAAAGTGAAAAATGTCAAAACCCACTTAACAGCCATTAAATATTCAATTTTAGTGATGAAAACATACAACGGCTTATTGATTTAATTGGGATAACTGCTTTGGCAGGTAATTCTGAAATTCTATTATAAAATATAAAATAATTACTCACATAATGAGCTGATAAAGCAAAATACCACTGCTTCAGTTCTCGGTAATTTGAATGATTTGTATGTTAAAAGTTAACGTGAAAAATTATTTTTACTCATGGTATTTTTTATCGTTTTCTAACGAGAATACAATTCATATTAAGGGTAACTTTAATAGTACTATCTTTATTGGTTGATATTTAATGGGGGATTACAGTATTAAACTTAAAAACAATGGTTTACTGTGGTATTTGATTGTTTTTCATCGCTTGTCATAGCAACAAAATTAAGCCAGTAACATTGCTTACTTTTATAAGCAGGCTAATATTTAATATATTTTTGGTTGTTTTGTGATCGCATTGCAGTGAAAAATATAACCTTAAAAAGTGGAAAAAGGTTGAATTTTTTTTGTATTCGAGTTATTTATAAGATAAATAGGTTAAATAATAAAGTTAACGTTAAAATGTAAACGCAAAAACAGGGGAAGAAAAATGTCTACAAAAGTTATATCTACACTCGGTAAAAGAACTGCAATTGCTTTAGCTGTTGCTAGTACTTTTACTAATGCAAGTGCTTTTGCACAAGATGCACCAAAACCAACTGAAGTAATTACAGTTACTGGTATGCTAAGCAGTTTAAAATCTTCAATGCTTGATAAAAAAGAATCGAATGTTGTGTCAGATGGTATATCTGCAGAAGATTTAGGTAAATTTCCAGATTTAAACGTTGCTGAGTCATTACAACGCATTACCGGTGTATCAATAGATCGCAGCGGTGGTGAAGGCCAAGCCGTAACTGTACGTGGTTTCGGGCCTCAATTTAATACGGTATTAGTTAATGGTCGCCAATTAGCTACCGACAGCGCGGGTCGTGAATTTAACTTTGACGTTTTAGCGGCAGACCAAATTACCGGTGCTGATGTTTTTAAAACAACTTCGGCAAACTTACAAGAAGGCGGTATTGGCGGTACCATTAATGTTAGTACTGCACGTCCATTCGACTATGAAGGTTTCCAAGTTGTTGGCTCTTTAAAAGGCATGTATGAAAGCCTTTCTGAAGAAACGTCTCCAGCAGCATCTCTACTTGTCAGTAATACTTTTAACGAAGACCGTTTAGGTGTTTTACTTGCAGTAAGTCACTCAGAGCGTGATGTACAAATTAACCGTATTGAAACGGCCGGCTGGCGCCCAGGCCAAACTATCTCTAACGATGCTGATGGCGATGGTGAAGCTAATGTGCTTTTTACCAATGCATACATTCCACGTAACTGGGATCAAATTGTTGATCAGCAAGAACGTACACGTACCAACGCAAGTTTAGTACTTCAATACGCTCCAACTGACGAAATAGAAATTACTGTTGATGGTTACATGTCAAAATTTGAAGTTAAATCTGAAGTTACAGATTTGGCGTCTTGGTTCGAACCTGATCGCGTAGACTCTGCAACGATAGACGCAGCAACGGGTACTTTAACTTCGTTCAACCAAGGTATTGGCTTAAGTGGACCTAACGGTAGTGGTAACCCTGCAACTGACTTTGTTTCTCATACGCGTAACTCTCGTGATGTAACAAATGATGGTTTTGGTATTAACGTTCAGTGGGACATTACGGATCAACTTGTTTCTACATTCGATCTTTCAACATCTACAGCAGAAAACGATCGTGCTGGTCGTGACCGTTTTAATGTTGTTGGTATCATAAATAATTATGAATTTGATGGTACAGGTAGCTTACCAACCGTTATTCATGATGGTTTTGGCGGTGGTAACTTGCCTGATGCCAACTTATCTCGTTTACATTACAACGAAAAAGGTAACCAATTTACTGATAAAGACGACATTACTGAATTCAAAGCTGATTTTGTATACAGCGCTGATGGTGATGTGTTTGAACAAGCGCGTTTCGGTTTATACCGTCAAGAGCGTGAAAAAGAAAGTTTTCAAATTTTTGGTAATCAATGTCAATTTTGTGGCTACGGTGAAGCTGCGCCAAATGATATCTTAGATTTCAAACCATTTACGGCTAGTAACTATTTCTCTGGTCTAATTGATACTTTTTATGCATATGACGGCGACGCTTACGTTGACTTCTTAGCATCTCAAGGCTTTCCAATTGAGCCAACACTACAAAACAACCGTTATAAAGTAAGTGAAGATATTACTTCACTATATGCTGATTTTACTTTCGGTTACGACGTAGGTGACATGCCATTAACGGTTAACATTGGTGCTCGTTATTCAACAACTGATGTTAATGCCGCGGCAGTGCAAAGTGATATTGCTAACGTAGTACCAACAACCGATCAAACATTATTTAGTAATGTTTTTGGCCCAGCGAATGATATTAACGAATCAGGCTCTTACTCTAACCTTTTACCAAGTGTAAATGTTAAGTTAGGACTTCAAGATGACATGGTATTACGCTTTGCTGTATACGATTCATTAACACGTCCTACTTTGTCACAGCTTTCACCAGCGACAACATATAATGAACCACGTCGTCAAAACTTAACGGCGCAAGGTGGTAACCCTAACCTGAAACCATTTACTTCAGAAAACTGGGATATCTCTTACGAGTGGTATTACTCAGATGCAAGTTTATTTAGCTTTGCATTCTTCCACAAAGAAGTAGATGACTTTATTGTAACTTCTACTAGCGCTGAAACATTTACCCTAGCCGACAGAACAGGGCCAGACTTTGCTTGTGAAGGTGCAAACTGTAGTGATGCAGATGAACTAAATGGTGAGCAAGAAGTATATACCGTTACTCGTCCACAAAACACTGAAAGTATTACCGTAACGGGTTATGAAATTGCCCTTACGCATATTTTTGAAAATGGTTTCGGTTTTACAGCCAATGCGACTATTGTTGATAGTGACCAAGAGCTTGGTGATGACCCTACAAAAGCATTCGCACTTGAAGGTTTAGGTGATTCTCAAAACCTTATCATGTTTTACGAAGCTGACACATGGCAAGCGCGTGTAGCTTACAACAACCGTGAAGGTTTCCTTCGCTTAGTTGATAACGGCTTTAACGGTGAACCTGTAAATACCGAAACATTCGGTCAATGGGATGTGAGTGCAAGCTACGATGTTAATGAAAATATCTCAGTATTTTTTGAAGGTATTAACGTAACAGAAGAAGAGCTAGTACAAACGGGTCGTTTTGCTAACCAAGCCTATAACATTGAAGATAACGGTTCTCGTTACGCAATCGGTGTTCGTGGTAAATTCTAAAACAACGTTTTTAGTTTACGCTTAAGTCTCCTTAACTTAAGTAGTGCTAACTTGGCCTGACTTGTTAACAAGCAGGCCATTTTTTTAGTAAAAATAGTTGGTATATTTTTACTAAAAAAATGTAGAGTATTGTAAAGCGTTATATTACAGCATCAGATCCTTGTATTACCCTCATCGTGTACGATGTTAAGTTAGGAAAATTTGAATATGTCCAACACTGTAAAAAATATCATTATTATTGGCGGTGGCACGGCGGGCTGGTTATCAGCCGCTATTATTGCTGCCCATCATAAAGATGCTAAAAACACTGAACTTAATATTAAGTTGGTTGAATCTTCTGACATTCCAACTATTGGCGTTGGCGAAGGTACATGGCCGACCATGAAAAACACCTTACACAAAATCGGCCTAAAAGAGAGCGATGTTTTTCGAAAATGTTTTGCCACCTTTAAACAAGGTGGAAAATTTGTTGAATGGGTGCATGGCAATGGTGACTTTTATTATCATCCATTTACCTTACCTTTAGGGTATGGTCATATCGATTTAGCGCCTTATGTGTCAAATGTTGAAAACTTCGCCCAAGAATCAAACTTTCAATACGATATTTGTGAAGCCGGCTTAGCACCACGAACGTTAGCTGATTCAGAATACCAAGGGCAATGCAATTATGGTTATCACCTTGATGCAGGCGCACTAGCGGAATTATTGAAAAGACATTGTATTGATACTTTAAATGTAGAGCATGTTGTTGATACGGTTGATGAATGCATTAGTGAAACGGGTGAGCGTATTGACGCGGTAGTATTAAATAAACTCGGTAAACTAACCGCAGACTTATTTATTGATTGCTCTGGTGCTCGTTCATTATTACTAGGGAAAACCTTAAATGTTCCTTTTAAAAAGGTTGATGACGTATTGTTTAACGATAGGGCATTGGCGATGCAAGTTCCTTACGAAACTGAAGACGCTCCCGTTGCATGTCATACCATTGCAAGTGCGCAAAATGCCGGCTGGATATGGGATATTGGCTTAACCAGTCGCCGCGGTGTTGGGCATGTTTATTCTAGTAAGTTTCTTTCTGATGAAGAGGCTGAGCAAAACCTGCGAAATTACTTAGGCGATGCAGCGAATGGTCTTGAAGCTCGAAAAATTAGTTTTGAACCAGGTCACAGAGAACAGTGGTGGAAAGGTAATTGTGTTGCTGTTGGCATGGCGGCAGGATTTGTAGAGCCGCTTGAAGCTACCGCAATTATGTTAGTTGAGCTTTCAGCGCGCTATATAGCCGAAAATTTGCCCGCTGATGAAAGTTTAATGCCTGTGGTAGCCAAGCGCTTTAATACTCAAATGTCGTATCGTTGGCAACGTATTGTTGATTTTCTTAAATTTCACTACATGTTAACTAAGCGACCTGAGCCCTATTGGCAGGCGCATTGTGATCCAAAAACATTTCCTGAAAGTTTGAAAGAAGATATAGCCTTGTGGCAGTATCGTGGCCCAACAACTAATGACTTCACCAGTGCCATGGAACTTTTTCCTGCGGCAAGTTATCAATACGTGCTTTATGGTATGGAGTTTAAGCCTGACTTTACTCGCCAAGGATATTTACATAACCAACAGCAAAAAGCTCAACAAGTGATCAACCGTAACGAACAACTAACACAACAAATGTTACAAAGCTTGCCACCTCATCGCGACTACATTGAAAAGTGGCTTGCGACTTCAACTTAGAGAATAATAATGACCGAATTAGTAGAATTAAGTAATAGCGAACACAGCACTTTAAAAGTGCTTGATAACGCCGCGCTTGGCTTTGTTAAACAACAACATATCTTAAACATACGGGTAAAAGAAATAACACAAGCTATTAGTAATTTTCCGGTTTTTTTAGTTAAAAACCCTCATACAGGCATGTGGAATATTTCGGCGCTTACAAGTTTCGAAATAGGGCAAAACTTGTTTGTTGCTGATAACAAGTGGAATGCTATTTTTACTCCTACTAGCATGCAAACGTTTCCATTTTTTTTAATGAAACTCACGGGAGAAAATAAAGGATATACCATAGGCATTGCGCCCAAAGATCAGGCTTTTTCAAGCACGCAAGGGCAACGTATATTTGAATCTTCAGGTAAGCCAAGTATATTGTTAAGCCGAGTGAAAACCCTGTTAGAAGCTGATATAAAAAATGATATACAAAGTTATCAATTTGCTCAAAAGCTAGAGAGTATGCAATTGATAAAACGCATTAACCTGGTAGTGCAATATGGTGATTCAACAGTACAAACCTTGCAAGGCATGCATACCATTGATGAGACTAAGTTACAGCAGTTATCAAACGACGATTTGGGTGCGTTAAATAAGCAAGGCTACCTTATGCCTATCCATGCCATGCTAATGTCTATTACTCAACTTAATAGCCTTATTCAAAAGCATAATAATATTGAAAGTAACAAAGCTATATCGCAAGTTAAGCTAGCGCTGGAGTAATAGGGGTAAAAAGCAGTTAACAAAAAGCCATTCTAATGAATGGCTTTTTAATATCTGTATTTTGTTAGATTTTCAGTAAGGCTTAACGTGCTGTTTAAGCCATTTCTGCAGAATCAGTTTTCTTCTTAAATACTAATGAAGCACGATTTTTAAATACAAATCGGTTGATAAATAGCGCCATGAAAATACAGATAAACAAGGTAATAGTCATCATGTGAATATAATGAAATGGTGCCCAAACGAATACGAAGAACGCATAAGTTAGCGTGCCAGTAATAACTGCAGCAATGGCGGCTTTTGAGGCAACATTATTAAATAATAATCCAACAATAAATACCGATAAAATAGGCATACTTAACATACCGTAAAGCTCTTGTACTATATTAATAATACTTTCGGCTGAAGAGTAAAAAGGCACTAATAATAGCGCAAGTACACAAAAAATAATTGAAGCGACATTACTGACTACATGCACTTTAATTTGTTTTTCTTTTTGGAAATAAAGCTCATGAATATCACAAACATATAAAGCTGCAGATGAGTTCAATATACTATTAAACGTTGTTAAAACCGCCGCTGCCATCATGGCTGCAAACGCACCTGATAACCAAGTAGGTAAAACTTCAGCAACAATTTTACCGTACGCTAAATCACCGACATCACCAAATAACTTGTAAGCAACAACACCAGGAATAACGATCATCGGTGGAATAACTAAAATACGTATTAATGCAGCAGCAAAAACACCTTTTTGAGCTTCTTTAATATTGGGGGCTGCCATCGCACGTTGTGTGATCGTTTGGTTAGTGCTCCAATAGAAGGTTTGAATAAAAATCATACCTGTTAGCAACGTATGCCAAGGTAGTGGTGAGTCATTACCACCAATTAGCGTTAAGCGTTCTGTTGGAATGTCACTAAAGTCAAAATTAATCGCTGCCATTGAAAGTACAACAACCAACATACCCAAAGATAATAAACCAATGCCGCTGTAGGTGTCTGATACTGCTACTGCTCTTAAACCACCAAAAATTGCATAACTAGCGCCTGCTATGGTGAATATAATCGATAGGGTCATTATTGAAAGTTCAACATTAAACATTGCTTTCATAAATAATGATCCGCCATATAAAATAGCCGGAAGGAAAATAAATAAATTACCTAACAAGAATAAAGCGGCTATAACAGCACGAATATGCGGGTCATTATAGCGACGCTCAAGCAACTCTGTTGTGGTTGTACATTTATTTTTGTAGTAAATAGGTAAGAACACTTTAGCTAAGATCATTAAGCCGAAGAAAGCGGCTATTTCCCACCATGCCAGCAGGATCATTTGGTTACCATTCATACCAATAAGTTGGTCGGTACTTAGGTTGGTTAAAGTAATCGAACCAGCAATAAAAACCCAAGACAGGCCTCCACCGGCAAGAAAATATTCTTTATTTGAATCTGACTCTGATCTGGCTGACCCTCTACATTTTAAGTAAGTTAAAAATGCAATGAGCGCAGTGATCAAACAAAACACCATTATTTGGATTGATTGGTTTTCCACGAATACTTCCCCGATATTGACTAGTTTTACATAAAGCTACGTAATTAAACGTAGCTCAACGATTTTTCTTTATATATTACTTAAGCTTAACTTTGCTTATTTTTATTGTGCTTAGTTATACTTGAGTTAAGTCTTATTTATTTTAATAACAGCAACATCAAAAGCGTTTAATTGCGCTTGCCCTAATATAAAAGTGCCCATGTTTTGATCAGGAAACTCTTGTGGGTAGCTTGCATAATTAAATACATAAGCAATATCGCCACGATGAACAATACGCATATCTTTTGGCAGGCGAATATTGGGTATCGCACATTCGTTTGCTAAGCTTTCAAATAAGCTGATTAAAAAAGTGTCACAAGTTAATGATGCCACATAAGTTGTTTTACCTTTTCGTACAACCGCCGGTGTATCATCATGATAACTTGCCACTATGGTAGCTCCACTTGGTACAGATAACTCTTCGCGCCAACATCTACTCTCAAATGTATTACCTTGATAAAACATTTGTTCATTGCAATCAGGTCGAATAGTTTCGGTAGACAACACTTTAATTGGCAATAATGTTTGTAGTTTACCTGGTGGTAAATTAGGTGCTAGCGAGAGTTCATCAGTTTTACTACCTGAACGAGGACCAAAGACAAAATGTGCACTAGCTTGTTGACATTTTTTTATAAAAGTATCATCAACAATCGGTAAGCATGGCGCAATAATTAAGTCGTATGGTTCAAAATCACTGTCAGTAGAAATAAAGTCTACCGCTAGTCCTAATTGACGTAATGCCGAGTAATAAGAAAATTCGGTTTTTTGATGATTATAGCTATCACCTTGGCGTTCAATTTCGCTTACCCATTGATTAACCGTACCTGAAATTATCGCTACACGTGCTTGTACTGGTGCCTCAATAGAGAAATTTACAGTCGTTAATTCATCACGCATTTGTTCAATTTCAGCCCAGGCAGCGGCTTTTGAGTTGTCGTTACGTTTAACGCCAGCGTGCATTTGCTCTTGTGCAAACGGTGCTTGGCGCCATCGGAAATAACACACACAATCTGCACCATGTGCAAAGGCCTGCCAAGACCATAAACGTACCATGCCTTTTTCTGGACGAGGATTATGATGAGCCCAGTTAACAGGGCCAGGTTGTTGCTCCATAATCCAAAAATTCTTTTTACTGATGCCGCGGCTTTGGTCAAAATCGTAACTGGCAAAGTCAGGGTGACCGGTTCGCATATAAGGTTTAAATTCTTCAGCAGGTTTATCCGCGAAGAATAGATCTGAGCGACCTAGCGGGTAATTGTCGTAGCTAACAAAATCTAAATTTTCAGCAAGCGCGTAATTATCGGTTTGCGTATCCACCATGGGAATAAAGTTGTGCGTAACAAATCTATTAGGAGCATATTGGCGAATTATTTCTATCATGCGGTTATGAAAACTGATGACTTGATCAGAGCTAAATCGACGATAGGCAAGTTGATGGGCAGGGTGAGTTTCAGTTACGGCTAAAATGGGTAACTCTATTTGCTCAAAATTTTGATATTCCATTGACCAAAATACCGTGCCCCATTCGCTATTCAGTTTGTCAATTGATTGGTAACGCGCTTTACACCATGCTTGAAATGCTGCTTTAGCGGCAACAGAGCCACTATGAGTAGTGTCATGACAAGCTATTTCATTATCTGTTTGCCAACCACAAATTGCTGGATGTTCTCCGTACCTTTTCGCTAATACTTCTGATATACGCATGGCTTCTCGAAAGTAATTTTTACTAGAAAAGTCGTAATGTCGGCGAGAGCCAAAGCCACGTGTAGTACCGGTGTTAATATCGACAGGTAGTATGTCAGGGTATTTATCAATTAACCATTTAGGAGGCGTCGCTGTGGGAGTACACATGATAACTTCTAAGCCAGCATTGGCTAAAGTTTCAATGGCGCGGTCTAGCCATTCAAATGTATAAGCTCCTTCATTTGCTTCAATTCTTGACCATGCAAATTCGCCAATGCGCACATAGCGTAATCCTAATTCACGCATTTCTTTAGCATCTTGGGCCCACATTGATTCTGGCCAATGCTCTGGATAATAACAAACACCTAACATTTTTTATTCCGCTATTTTATTTATTAATCTTTTATACATACTAACCTTATTTATATGATATATTCCAGAGGTATTTACATTGAACTAATTATTTTAGCTAATTTATAATGAAATAAAGCTTTGTAATTTTATCGTGCCGTTTTAAATTTTTAAATTTAACCCAGCTAATTGCAACTATCAAAATATCAGTAAAATATTTCAAGATGAAGGACGTTTACCATGAAACCATCCCAGCACTATGTTCAACTCAATAGTACTCATTCTAGCTTAATTGTTGACTGTCAGAATAAAACACCAGCAATTCTTTATTGGGGAAAGGTTTTATCTAAACAAACCTCCGCACAAATGTTAACCATGTTGTCGACAAGACAAGAAGCAAAATGCTCATTGGTTATCGAAGCACCTATTTCTCTATCTCCCTTAGTAGGTGAAGGTTTCACTGGTGCGCCGGGTCTTGAATTAAATAATCATGACTATGCTTGGTCGTTTGGCGGTGAGTTGGCTAATGTTGTGCAATCTGACGAGCAAAATGTAATTTTTGAAACCGTTGATACCATTCGAAATATTAAATTAGTTCATACTTTATCATTACATAAAGATACTGATGTTTTATCCGCTTCAACTAAAGTGGTTAATCTGGGTGAGCAAGCATTATCAGTTAACTGGTGTGCTGCGCCAACAATAGTTTTACCTGATCAAATGAATAAAATTATGTCGTTTGAAGGGCGTTGGTCAAATGAGTTTCAGTGTAATTCTCTTGATTTATTTTTAGGTAGCTTCGTGCGTGAAAACCGCAAAGGTAAAACCTCGCACGATAACTTTCCAGGTATGGTTATGCATAATAACTTTACCCACGAACAAGCTGGTGAGTGTTATGGCTTTCATCTTGGTTGGAGTGGCAATCACAAAATGCGTGCAGAGCTTTTAGCAGAAGGCCGAAGCTATGTTCAATTAGGTGAGCTTCTTATGCCAGGTGAATTAAACCTTGCGCCTAATGAGTCTTACGAAAGCCCAATGCTTTATGCTGCCTACTCAGCTAAAGGCTTTAGCGGTTTGTCTCGTTGTTTCCATCAATTTGTTCGTAGTGAGTTGCTTTCACCTAAGCTAAGCCAAAAACCTCGTCCAGTTCATTACAATACATGGGAAGGAATATATTTTGATCATGATGTAGAAACCCTAAAAGGCTTGGCTGATAAAGTTGCAGGTTTAGGGGCAGAGCGCTTTGTTCTTGACGATGGCTGGTTTAAAGGTCGCCGTGGTGACTTTGCAGGTTTAGGCGATTGGGTAGTTGATAAAGAGATTTATCCCAATGGTTTATCACCGGTTATTGACCATGTTAATGAAAAGGGGATGGAGTTTGGTTTATGGTTTGAGCCTGAAATGGTTAACCCAGATAGTGACTTATACCGTGCCCACCCTGACTGGGTTTTATCTACAGAAGGCAATGCACAGTTAAATTTTAGAAATCAATTAGTGTTAGATTTAACCCGCGCTGAAGTGGTTGAGTATCTATTTAATGCCATTGATGACATTTTGGTTGAATACCCGAAAATAGTTTACATAAAGTGGGATATGAACCGAGATATTAACCATGCCGGTAATGCCTTAGGTAAACCAGCAATTCATCTGCAAACAAAGGCAGTGTACCAACTGATTGACCGAATTAAAGAGAAGCATCAACATGTTGAAATTGAAAGCTGTTCATCAGGTGGGGCGAGAGTTGACTACGGTGTGCTAGCACATACTGACCGTGTTTGGACTTCTGATTCAAATGACGCTTTAGATAGATTATCTATTCAACGAGGCTGTTCATTCTTCTTTCCGAGTGAAATTATGGGCGCACATGTTGGTCCAAGAGAATGTCATATTACCGGTCGTATAGTCAGCATGGAAATGCGAGCAGCCGTGGCATTCTTTGGTCATATGGGGCTTGAAATGGACCCAAGAGAACTCACCGAACTTGAATGTGAGCAATTAAAAACCATTATTGCGTTACATAAAAAACACCGTAAATTAATTCACACTGGCGAGTTAGTGCGCTTTAATCGTGATGGTGACTCGATTAATTTTGGTCTTATTAATGCAGATAAGTCACAAGCACTATTTGCTTATAACAGTGTTAATGAAACCAAGAGAACCACACCACCGAAGTACCGTTTTGTTGGCTTAGATACCGAAAAAACTTATCAGTTATCGCTTGTTTGGCCTACTAAGCTTAAAGAGTATTCTCCTTCAGTACTCAGTGTTATTGAAAAACAGGTGTTTTCAGGTGCGTCACTTATGCAAATGGGTATGCAACTGCCTGTGCTATTTCCACAATCTTCGTTAATTTTTGAGTTGAATGAAGTAAAAAACTAGTGATAAAACGATTATATAACTGATTTATAATCGTTGTTATAGAAATGCAAGTTAGCTAAATTGAAAAATTTAGTTAACTCGCATTTTTTTTCTCTGAATAGAAATTTTGCTTTTAGTGAAGTAAAGCATATAGGCGCTTTACGCTTACTGATAATTTCTCGCGTGGTAAGTGTTATATAACGAATGCTTCAGGAGAAATTTTCATTGATATAGACATTGCTTCGTTAGGTTTTAAAGCTGTAATACCGGTATTTTCAATGCCTTTTTTAGCCATATTTATTGCGTCTGTACTATGAGTAACTGGCTCGAAGCAAAAAAAGTTTTCATTTTTGGGGCTATAGATAACTAAAAATTTACAGTTTGAACTTGTGCTAATGTTGGCTTTTGCACTGAGTTCGGGCCATGTTACTGTTGCATGACCGTTAAAGCCGGTAAAAACATTATCTAAATTACTGCCATGAACGGGAAATCCGGCCGATCTATTCATTGCTGCAGTTTTGACTACTAACTCTGTTGGCATACATTCATCATCTACTGCCCACATTTGGTCTACTTCACACTGAATTAAGGTTTCCTTGGTTAAATTAAAATAAGGGTGTAGCCCTAAGCCGGCGGGTATGGAGCAATTATCAGTGTTTTCCATCATCAAGGTAATGCTTAACGCTTTTTCTTCAAGTATAAAAACTTGTTTAGCACTATAAGAATATGGCCATTCATCAACACTATAATGATATTCTAAGGTTAAGCTCTGCGCTGATTGTTCGGTTATGGTCCAAGGTAACTGCCAGCCATGGCCATGAATGCTATGCTTTTCGGGTAAGTGGTTAAGTGGTAAGGATATATTTGTTTCTTGCCAGGTAAATTTTCCTTCTCTTATACGGTTAGAGTAGGGTATTAAGGGAAAACAGTTACTTGCTAAAACAGACTTTACGTTATCTGTTTTTCTTAAAATGGCGACAAATTTATCATTCAATTTTGCCTCATAAGCTAAAATAGCACCACCTAAGCTTGGTGAAATTTCTACTTTAGCGACATTATTCGTTAGAAATATAGAAGTCATAAAGTTAATTAAATATTATTTATAATATAAAATAATTAAAGCATTTAACCATGTTTTTGTCTAGTAATCAGTAAAATGAAAGATTTTTCACTACTGTTTATCTAGCATATTTGCACCTTAGCTTATGATAATATTTAGCTAAATTGCCGTTAAATTGCCGTTAAATTACCGCTAAATAGTACAAATTGGCTCAACTAAACCCGTTGCACCTTGCAACTTATAAATAAATACATTGCCAGACAATGGCGCTTTAGCCAGTTCGCTTGCAGTTAAGTCTTTTTTTGCACTCGTGATAATTAACCAGTCGAGATTTGGCCCGCCAATAGAGACACATGAAGGCTGCGATACTGGTAAGGTAATTTCAAAGTCGATGTCACCATCTTTATTATACCTAACGACTTTACTATTGCCCCATTGAGCATTCCATAAATTGTCTTGTGCATCTATGGTTGAGCCATCAGGAAATGCCGAAGTAATGGTGCGGGCAAATAAGCGCTTATTGGTAATCGCGGCGGTATCTTTACAAAAGTCATATTGAAATATTTTATGGGTTAATGAATCAGTGTGGTAAAGAGTATCGCCAGCTTTATTCCAACATAAGCCATTAGATATTTGTAAATTTGTTATTTTCTGATGACAATCTAATTGATGATCTAAACAATACAGAGCCCCGTTTTGTGCAGATAAACTTGAATTTTCTACCATTGTGCCGGCCCAAAACCGCCCTTGGCGATCGGTTTTACCATCGTTAAAACGATTGCCTGTAACGTGAAGTTCGGGCTGATTTATCCACTCTAATTGCCCTGTATCAAGGTTATATCGAGCAATGCCTTGTTCAAAGGCAGCAATGATTTGATTGGCGTTGTTGGTAAATGCAAAACTTCCGATACGTTGGGGTAACGAGAACTTTTCTAACACTTGGTTAATGGGAAAAAATCGGTATAAATCAGCGTTTTCAATGTCTACCCAATATATAGCCTGTTGCTTTGCATGCCAGAGTACACTTTCACCTAATTGGCATTGGCAGGGAATAATGTCAATAAGTTCGGCTGATAAGGTTTTCTTAATCATAAAATAGTTAAACTGTAGTTAAATTTTCGTTTAGTAATGTCACGTTGTTTTTCACTTGTGCTAGGTTGTCACCCGATTTATATAGGCTATTGCCTATACCTACTGCACTTGCATCAGCTGCAAGCCATTGTAACATATTGCTTTTTGAAACACCGCCAACCGGGATTATATGAACATCGTTTGGTAAAACTGATTTAAGTGCTTTTAGGTGTGAAAACCCATAAGTTTGGGCAGGAAAAAGCTTTAGCCATTTTGCGCCAGCATGATAAGCAGAAAATGCTTCTGTAGCTGTTGCTATGCCAGGAATAACATAGAGATTTTTTAAAATACAATATTCAATAATACCCGTGTCACAATGAGGAGAAATTATCAGTTTAGCGCCCGTGTTTTCAACTTGTTTTGCTTGCGCTAAAGTTAACACCGTACCCGCACCAATTAAGCAATCTTTTGGCATACTTAAAACTAAGTTGCTAATAGAGTTTAATGCGTTAGGTGAATTTAGCGGAACTTCAATAACACGAATGCCATTTTGGTAAAGACAAAGCGCAATATTGACAACTTCATTGGGGTTTACGCCTCGCAAAATAGCTATAACGGGGTGGTTTTTAATAAAGGCGTCCACGTTATTTCCTTATCAAATATAAATACAGTTTTATGGGTTTTTAGAAGAAAGCGCAATTATCTGCTGATATACAGCATTAAAGCCCAATAAAGTCATATCTGTTACTTTACATATATTGGTTTTTATACCATGCATATTAAGTACTTGCGAAAATTGCTGACTTAAATGTGGTGCACCTATAATGGTAACTTCACCTAATGCAGCTAATTGCCATTCTTCGGCGTTCATTGCGGCTCTAACATCACTGCCTATCAGTAAGCCTGAGAGGTACGAATAGGCTTGAGAATCAGTTAACTCTCCGAAAAGTTGCTTACTTCTGACGCTAAATAAACCATGCGTAAAGCTGCCTAATTCGCTTTTTAAAGTAAAATCGGCACCTTTTTGAAAAGATGCTTCATCGAAGGTTGCATGATTTTTTTTAATGAGAATGCTGTGGTTAGTTAACAGATCAAATAACTCACCGGTCATAGCCGTTTTGAATAATTCAATACTACCATTGTTAATTAAAACCCATTTCGTGTGTGTACCGGGCAGGCAGATTAAATGAGTATTAGAAAAATTTTCAGGGGTTAGCTGTAGCCAACCAAGAACTTGTAACTCTTCGCCACGCATAACATCGTAATTATCATTTTTTAAGCGACAACTTAAGCCAGGAACGATACTAATTTGGTGCCCTGAACAAACGAAGTTAGTACATTTTGCGGGTATATTGCCCAGCTTTGTTGGACATGGAAGGTATTCGGTTTCTCGCCAACCTATGCTAGAGCCAATTTGACCCATCATATAAATAGGGAGCTTTCCATGCTGTTTAACCCAGGGTTCGATGCAGTCGAATAATGTTTTTTCAAAACTATCAACGACTTTATTAACACCTAAGCCATAAGCTTCTTTTGTTAAGCTTAAGGTTTTGTCGGCATTTATTTGGCAAAGAAATGCCCGTAAATGGCTGGTGCCCCAATCAACTGCAATAATATAGTTATAAGCTGTCAATTAAGTTCTCCCACCATCAATTATTATACCTTGGCCGGTGATAAGAGCACTGTCGTTAGACGCTAAAAAAAGTGCCAAATTAGCAACATCTTCAGGCAATATTCTCTTTTTTAAAGCCATAGATTCCATCCATTTTTTCTCTTCTTCGTCTGTTAACCAGCTTGATAATTGCCGCTCAGTAGCCACCCATCCAGGAACAATAGCGTTGACTCGAATATTATGTTCGCCAAACTCTTTTGATAATGCTTTTGTCATGCCCATTAAACCCGCTTTAGCCGTAACATAGCCAGTCATGTGTTGCAGGCCAATCAAAGCATTGATTGAGCTAAAGTTAATAATGCTGCCAAAATTTTGATTTTTCATGGTTTTATACGCAGCTTGTGCGGCAAAGAAAGCAGGATCTAAATTAACCTGCATACATTTATGCCAATCGTAAGCTGAAATGTTTTCAATATCTTGTCGATGATCATTACCGACGTTATTAACCAGTACATCTATGCCGCCAAAATGTTCTACTGCTTCATGAACAGAGGCCTGAAGGGCATCAGAATCGGTAACATCAACCGTTTTATACCAAAGCTCGTTGCCTGGTGATTGTGGCAATGAATCAATTAATGCTTCAGCCATTGCTTTGTTTGAGTCGATAAAGGCGACTTTTGCTTGTTGTGCCCTAAATGCTTTTACCATTGATGCACCAATGCCACCAGCGCCACCGGTAATAAAAACAACTTTATCCTTTAAACTTTTATATTGAGTAGATAAACTCATTACCTTGCTCCAAACACTTTATATATCTAAAATTATGTGCCTAAAATACCGGCATATTAACGCTAAATTTTTTACTTTTTTTTAACAAGATAAAGTTATATCATAATTATATGTAATTAAATATGATATAACTTATTAATAACACCTTGTTGGAAGATAAATAAATGAAACCCTCACCTAGACAAAATTTAACACATCAACTTACCTATGATTTAGGCATTGCGGTTGTTAAAGGTACATACCCTGTTGGGGGAGGCCTGCCTTCTGAAGCTGACCTTTGTGTGCAATATAATGTTAGCCGCAGTTCTACCCGTGAAGCGGTAAAAATGTTATCAGCCAAAGGGCTTATTTCTTCTCGACCTAAACAAGGTATTAGAGTGCTACCTGAAAGTAGCTGGAATATGTTTGATACCGATGTGCTAACTTGGATATTAAGTAGTAAGCCTTCTTTAGCCTTACTCAAAGAATTTACCCAAGTAAGGCTCGCGATTGAACCACAAGCTGCTGCACTTGCCGCAATTAATGCGACTTATGAACAATTAGAAGATATTGATAAAGCTTTATCGCGAATGGTTGATGCTGATCAAGGCTTAGATGATCCTTTAGATGCTGATATTGCTTTTCATACCAGTATATTAGTGGCCAGTGGAAATCGTTTTTTTGTCCAATTAACCGAGTTTATTGGTACCGCATTACGCGTTAGTATTCGATATACCAATAAAATTAAAGGCGTGCCAGGGGCTGATGTTAAGCAACATGCTGATATTCTAAATACAATTAAATCACGTAACCCAGACAAAGCACGTGACGCTGTTACGGCAATTTTAGAAGAAGCATTGGAATTAATAGATTCGCAGCTTTAGCTCATCGACCTGGCTTAACGTAGACTTAGCTCAATCTAGACCTAATATAAGTTAAGCCTAGCTCAGTTAAAAAACTTACCATTATTATGCTACAAGCCTAAGTTAAAGTAGCTTTAACTGGCTCACTTATTAAGTGTAAACATTATAAGTGAGCTATCTCGTTTATGTTCAACCAGCCATTATTGTCATTATAATTTTGGCCTCGCCATATTCATCGCAATTACTATCTCTTTCACCGACTCTGTTTTTGCAAAGTTTTCTACCGATACGGGTAACTTTTGTAACCAATTAGGATGTTGATCAATCGTACCCGGTATATTAACTTGTTCTAAACACTCTACAGCATCTTCCAAAGGAATTAACTGAATATGGCTAGGTGAAGCAGCAAGATATTTTTGTACAGCAATACTCAATTCTGTATTCATTTGGGCGGGATCAAGTTGTGGCGCTTTATCCATATTAATCACTTGAAGATCATTTAACGCGGCAATAAGGCTTTCACGTTCGCTGGCACGTCCGTTTCTGTCTGTATGCCCAGCTTCTTCATTAGGATAAAGGTTAAGTTGTTGGCGCCACTCTAAATCTCGCCCTTGCCACCAACCTGATAAAGTAGAAGTGTCATGGGTGGCAACGGTAACTACTGACTGTGTTGGGAAGTTATCGGGGCGTTTAAATAAACCTGACTCCCAACGTTCAAAAAATAAGACTTTAAACGATAACAGTCCTGCATTTTGAATGGTTTCACTAAAACCTTCAGGCACATTACCTAAATCTTCTCCTATTACTACACAATTGTTTCGGCGAGATTCTAAGGCAATAATACGTAAAATATCATGCCAAGGAAAACTGATGTAAACCCCTTCATCGGCTTCCATACCAGGTGCTACCCAATACTGGCGCATTAACCCTAAAATATGATCAATGCGTAATGCTCCGGCATATTGCATGCTACTACGTAACGCTTTCACTAAAGGTTGATAGCCCTGTTGTTGCAGAGCTACAGGATTTATTGGTGTTAAGCCCCAGTTTTGTCCTAACGGATTCATACCATCGGGTGGGGCACCAATTGAGGCACCTGCAACATAAACTTCTTTGTCTGACCAAACATCAAAACCTGAACCGTCACAACCTACCGCTAAATCAA
This sequence comes from Colwellia sp. NW0002-52-1, assembly GCF_057550865.1. Lineage (NCBI taxonomy): Bacteria > Pseudomonadati > Pseudomonadota > Gammaproteobacteria > Alteromonadales > Colwelliaceae > Colwellia > Colwellia sp. NW0002-52-1. The sequence goes on from NZ_BAAJLU010000009.1 coordinate 109,542, forward strand.
GATATAAACCAATCGCCATATTCTGATCAATGGTTTGTTGAGATACGGTACTTAATTGTTGGTGGGCTAACCACTGAAGGAAGCAAAAGTACTCAATGCGTAAAGCATGAGAAAGCTTAAACTTGTGTACGGCTTCGCTATCGGGGTCTTGAAAGCTTAAGGGCCAATCTGGCCAACCATAAGAGTTTTCATCAGCGAGATGAAAATGTTCATACAAAGCATCAAAAGTAGCGAAACGCTGTAAATCATTACCATTAGTTTGTTTAAAATGTTCAAACTCATCAGCCATTTTTGTATAGCATTCGTTGCGACTACTCGCTTTTAGGTTAACGCAAAAATCATCAAACAATAACTCGGCTATTTCAAATTTTAGTTTTGCCACTTCAGGGTAATCAATCAAACTACTGGCTTTAGTATTAGCAATACGCTGCTGAAATAACTCGCTGCTTACCTTTGCTTGAGCAAGTGGGCAAAGTTCAAAATTTGGAATCTTGCTTATATCAATATAAAGCGGATTTAAAAAACATCGACTAGAAGGAGAATAAGGGCTTCGATGCGCGGGGTTGTGTTGATAAAGTGGGTGCAATGGATTTAATCCAATAGCTGCCGCTTGTTGTTTAGCTGACTTTTCGACAAGTTGAGCCAAGTCGGTGAAATCGCCCATTCCCCAATTATTTTTACTGACAAGAGAATATAATTGCGCTGTATAACCCCATGTTTTATTAGCCGAAGCTTCTTGCGCTCCGAAGCAAGTTTTAGGTGCGTAAATAAGTGGGCAGCTACTTTGGGCCTCACCAAAGCTGAGAGTAAATTGATAGTAACCTTGCGCTAAAGCTGGCAAGGTTAATAAGTATTGACAATAGGGCGTGTTATCAATGGTTATTTCTGCAATGGCTTGCATTTCTTCAACATTAAAAGCTCCCACAATCTCATTGCCAACAGTGCTTCCAATTTCAGGGGTGACTTTCCAATTTAACAATAAATTGCCCATTTTAGGTAGGCTTACTTTAATGCTGTGCTGTAGATCTTCTAATTTAGCAATATGAACAGGGGGTAAAATATTAAGCCACTGACTCTGACTTAAAGCATTAATCGCTAGCTTAAGAGCGCTTTCATCTAAATCGAAGCCCATTGCTTTTAATAGTGCACTTTTGGCTTGGTCTTTGGCATAAACCTTATTGCCAAATGTACCTGTATAACTTGCATGAAAACCTACTAAATCTGCTAGTTGTTCAATGAGATTCATATCGACACTCTTTTTATTGTGAAATAAAATTACATATTTTTGTAACTTTAACAATTAATAGACTATAATTACAGCAAATAAAGCTTTGATTGTTACTTATTTTCATTGTATATTTAACTTATGTAATTTATTTACAAAATTTTACAACGTAAAGTAAGTTAGCAATAGACTTAGTTAATAGACCGTTGACATTACAGCTACATTATTAAGGTTAGGTTATTAATATACCTATGACATATTAAATTTATATTCGGCTCGATTTATGCTTTTTCATATTGCCGACATATAAATCGGCTATTTTAAATTGCAAAACGCACATTATTGGGGCTTCGTCGTAATATTTAGCACCTAAATAAAGCAAAATCAGTAATGTTAAATTAATTAGTACATTATTAATGGAGAATAACAATGCTAACTAAGAAATTTTTTAAAACTAAAGATGAAACTGAAGTGACTTTTGAATTCAATAGAAGTGATGTAACTACAGCTTCATTAGTTGGTGACTTTAATGGCTGGCAAGCTATTGAAATGAAGTTTAATAAAAAATCCAAAAGCTTTAAAACGAAAGTAAGATTACCAAAAGATGGGAGCTTCCATTTTCGATACTTGTTAAACAACACTGAGTGGGAAAACGATTATCAGGCTGATCAGTATTTAGCTAATGAGTTTGGTAGCGAAAATAGTGTTGTGCTAACTACAGCTTAAAAGCATCCAGGTATATCTGTAATATGCAAAGCCTTAAAAGATGGCTTTGCATATACTTATTAAAAAATAATGTTTTAAATGAACTAAAGTTAAAGTTCTGTGTTTAATTAATAATAAATTTAAATTTTAAAAAGTAGTTTTACTTAATTGTACTGCTATATATTGTAAGCAACATGAACTGTTGTAATAAACTTTACAGTAGTCATTAATTTTTCTTCACTGGAGAAGCATGGAACAATTAAGAATGGAGCCCGGAAGAGTTTATCCAATAGGCACAACTGTTGATGAGACCGGGGTTAATTTTGCTATTTTTTCAGCACACGCTGAAAAAATTGAATTGTGTATTTTTGATGAACAAGGCGATAAAGAGCTACAACGTTTCGCTTTACCTGCTTGTGAACATAATATTTGGCATGGTTTTCTAAAAGGCGCTAAAGCTGGTTTAGTCTATGGCTACAGGGTATATGGACCTTATAGACCAGAGTTTGGCCATCGCTTTAATCATAATAAATTATTATTAGACCCTTATGCGAAAGCCCTAAAAGGTAACTTTTCATGGTCTGAGCGTCACTTTGCTTACAATATACATGACCCAAAATCTGACTTGTCTTTTGACGATAGAGACAATGCTGATGTTATGCTCAAAGCTGTTGTTATGGATGCCTCAGCACCACTTATACCAAGAAAGCCTATTGCTTGGAAAAACACTGTTATTTATGAAGGTCATGTAAAAGGCCTAACCGCACTTAACCCAAAAGTACCTGAAGATTTACGTGGTTCTTTTCTCGGCATAAGTCATCCGGCGATGATCGCCCATTATCGTGCCATTGGGATAACCACTATTGAGTTATTACCGGTACAGCAATTTATTTCTGAGCAATTTCTCACTGATAAAGAACTATCCAATTATTGGGGCTATAACTCGTTAGCATTTTTTGTCCCGCATAAAAATTATTTAAATCAACACCAAATTCGCGATTTTCAACGCATGGTTGATGAACTTCATCAAGCCGGTTTTGAGGTGCTTATTGATGTGGTTTACAACCATACTTGTGAAGGTAATCGATTAGGTCCAACACTCAGCTTTAGAGGCATAGATAACCATTCTTATTATCGCTTAAACTCAGCAGAGCCACGTTATTATATTAATGATACCGGCTGTGGAAACACCATAAATATTAGTCATCCCCGTGTATTGCAAATGGTCATGGATAGCCTACGTTATTGGGTTCAAGTAATGGGGGTTGACGGATTTAGGTTCGATTTAGCTACGATTTTAGGCCGTGAATTATCTGGTTTTGATAAAAGTAACGGTTTTTTAGATGCAGTATTACAAGACCCTATTTTAAGTAGTGTAAAAGTTATCGCAGAGCCTTGGGATATTGGACCTGGCGGATACCAATTAGGTGGTTTTCCATCACCATGGTCCGAATGGAACGATCGCTATCGTGACACCATGAGACGGTATTGGCGAGGCGATAAAGGTTTGTTACCCGAGTTTGCTCGAAGAATTCATGGCTCTAGTGATATTTTTGAACACAGTGGTCGACAACCGTTTGCGAGCATTAACTTTCTTTGTAGCCATGACGGTAATACTTTACGCGACTTAGTAAGTTTTCAAGATCGTCATAATGAAGCCAATGGCGAGAACAATCGCGATGGGCATTCAGATAACTTTGCACGTAATTACGGTATTGAAGGTGAAACTACTGATCCGGAAATATTGTCAGTTCGATTACGCCAAATTAAAAACATGATGGCAACACTGATGTTGTCTCAAGGCGTGCCAATGATATTGGCAGGTGATGAAATAGGGCGTACGCAAAAAGGCAATAATAACGCTTACTGCCAAGACAACGAAATAAACTGGCTAGATTGGGATGACAATGCCTTATATGCGCAAGAACTGAAAAGTTTTACAGCTAAATTAAGTGCACTTAGAAAACGCTTTTCTATGTTGACCCATAATCATTTTATCCATAAAGATGATAAAAAATCGACGGTTGATATTATTTGGTATCACCCTTCAGGCTTTGAAATGCAAAAAGATCATTGGCATTCGCATCATGCAGCGACACTGGGGTATTTAATTCATGAAAAAGCGCCAAATAGCCCATCGCTGTTATGTCTTTTCCATGCAGGTGCTGAACCAGTAGAATTTCAATTACCTGAGATAGAAGACATTCAGCATTGGCAAGTTGTGATAGATACAACGGCTAAAGCAGAGCAAGAAGAAACTATAAATATACCAGCAGAACGCATAATTACCATGGCACCATTTTCAACAATTGTTTTGTTAAATGATTGTTTATAAATAACCTATAGGAAATACTCATTGTGAATAACGAAAAAAACATCTGTGTTATTACTTCATCTGATGACAGTGTTTTAATGAATGAACACACTTTTGCTGAAGATTTAGCGCGACATTTCCATTTTTCACTTGGTCGTGACAAAGTACAAGACTCTCATTTATACCTTTATAACGCTCTTGCTATTACCATTCGTGACCGTTTAGTTGCTCAATGGCGAGAAACTCGTGAGTCAAGAGGCCACCAGCGTCGTGTGGGTTATATATCATTAGAGTTTTTAATGGGCCGAACACTCAATAATGCCATTTTAAATTTAGACTTAGACGACACGGTACGTGATGCGTTAAAAGGCTATTGTTGTGACTTAGAAGATGTTGAGCAAGCTGAGCATGATGCAGGATTAGGTAACGGTGGCTTAGGCAGATTAGCTGCTTGTTTTCTAGACAGTTGTGCTAGTTTAGCTTTGCCGGTTATCGGTTACGGTATCCGTTATGAGTACGGCATGTTTAATCAGCAAATTAAAAATGGTGCGCAAATAGAGCATCCTGATAATTGGTTACGCAACGGTAACCCTTGGGAAATTGCAGCACCAGAAAAAGCCATCAGAGTTAAATTTTTTGGTCATGTTGATGTTGTTAAAAAACGTAGCGGTCAACAATATCGTCAATGGAACAATACACAAGATGTACTTGCTGTACCTTATGATATGCCGATCCCTGGGTATCAAAATGGTATTGTAAATACCTTAAGACTTTGGAAGTCTGAAGCAACTGATGAGTTTGACCTTGGTGAGTTTAACGCAGGTAGTTATACCGAATCTGTGGCTAAAAAGAATTTAGCTGAACAAATTACTATGGTGTTGTACCCAAATGACACCAGTGAAAACGGTAAAGAACTGCGTTTACGCCAACAGTACTTTTTATCTTCAGCGTCTTTGCAAGATACCATAAATAGCTATGTTGAAAATTGTGGTAATAATTTTGATGAATTTATTGAGCTTAATAGCTTTCAATTAAATGATACTCATCCAAGTATTGCCGTACCTGAGTTAATGCGTATTTTGATGGACGACTATGCAATCTCGTGGGATGACGCATGGAATATCACCACTAAAACCATGGCGTACACAAACCATACATTATTACCTGAAGCTTTAGAAAAGTGGCCTGTAAGCTTATTCGCTAACTTATTGCCTCGCATTTTAGAGATTATTTACGAAATTAATGCCCGCTTTCTACAAAAAGTTGCGGTTGCGTGGCCTGGCGACTCAGCTAAACAGCAAGCCTTATCATTAATTGAAGAAGGTCACGACCCCCAAGTTCGCATGGCGCATTTAGCTATTGTTGGGAGTTACTCAGTAAATGGTGTTGCAGCGCTGCATACCAAGCTTTTAAAAGCCGGGTTATTTAATGACTTTTATCAACTGTGGCCTGACAAGTTTAATAACAAAACTAATGGCGTTACACCACGTCGTTGGTTATCGCATTGTAACACCAGTTTAGCTGAGCTTATTTCAAGTAAAGTTGATAAAAATTGGGTTGCTGATTTTACCCATGTTGAGCAATTAGCAAAATTTGCAGAAGATCATGCATTTCAACAACAATGGCAAGAAAGTAAAAAAGCTAACAAGGTTGTTTTAGCTGACTTCGTAGAGAAGGCTACAGGTGTTAAGTTTGATGTAGATATGATGTTTGACGTACAAGTTAAGCGTATTCATGAATACAAACGTCAATTACTCAACATTTTACACGTTATAGGCTTATATGACCGAATTCGTAAAGGGGATACTGCAGATATAACACCTCGTTGTGTGCTTATTGGTGGTAAAGCCGCGCCAGGTTATGTAATGGCAAAAGAGATTATTAAGTTAATCAATAATGTTGCTGACACTATTAACTTAGATCCCAAAGCGGCTAAGTATTTAAAAGTTGCTTTTGTACCGAATTACAATGTTTCTGCCATGGAAATTATTTGTCCAGCTACTGACTTGTCTGAGCAAATATCTACCGCAGGTAAAGAAGCTTCTGGTACCGGCAACATGAAATTTATGATGAATGGCGCCTTAACTATTGGTACCTTAGATGGTGCAAATATTGAAATTAGAGATGCCGTTGGTGAAGAAAACTTTTTCCTATTCGGCGCTGAGGCTCATGAAATTTCAGATATTCGAGAAAATTATCAACCTAATGAAATCATAGCTAATTCTGAAACATTATCAGCAGTTATGCATTTGTTAGAAAGCGGTCACTTTAATTTATTTGAGCCAAATATTTTTGACTCTATTATAAAAACAATACGTGACCCGCATGATATGTGGTTAACAGCGTACGATTTTGACAGTTATTTTCAAGCACAGCGAAGTGTAGATAAAGCCTATCAAGATCAAACGTTTTGGACCAAAATGAGTATTTTAAACACTGCAGCAAGTGGTGTGTTTTCGAGCGATCATACGATCAGGCAGTATCGAGATGAAATATGGAAGCTTTAGTAATTTACTGATGTACTCGTTGGTTAATATATTGACCATTTTTATGTTAAATAAGAGTGGTTAGGTTATTAATCAACGCAGTATTAAAAAAAGTAAAACGCTATTTATTGAACGTTAATTAATGTTTGTAAAGGTAAAGGATACGTTATGCCCAATTATGTAGAAAGAAGAATAAGTAGTTTAACAAAAGAAACTTATGCGTTGGTTTTGGCTGGGGGGCGAGGTTCGAGACTCTATGAGCTAACAGACAAACGAGCTAAACCTGCTACCTTTTTTGGTGGTAAGTTTAGAATCATCGACTTTCCTTTATCAAACTGTATTAACTCTGGTATTAGGCGTGTTGGTATTGCTACTCAATATAAATCACACTCGCTAATTCGTCACGTTAACCGTGGTTGGGGACACTTTAAAAAAGAGTTGGGTGAATCAATTGAAATTTTACCGGCTTCTCAACAAAAGGGTGACGGCTGGTATCTCGGTACCGCAGATGCGGTATTTCAAAACATTGATATTATCAGACATGAGTTACCTAAATATGTCATGATTTTATCTGGTGATCACGTTTATCGTATGGATTACGGCCCGTTGCTTGCACAACATGTCGCTAACGAAGCTGATATGACCGTTTGTTGTATTGAAACATCGGTAGAAGACGCGGCAGGTCAGTTTGGTGTAATGACCGTTGACGAAGACAGCCGTGTTTGTCGTTTTGATGAAAAACCAGCTAATCCTTCTGAAGTTCCTGGCAAGCCAGGTGTAACTTTAGCCTCAATGGGTAACTATGTATTCAACACTGAGTTTTTATTTGAGCAACTAGAAAAAGATGCTGCTGAAGAAGGTTCTAGTGGTGATTTTGGTAATGATATTATTCCTAGAATAATTGAGTCTCATCGTGTTTTTGCTTTCCCATTTAAAGATCCCGATAGTGAGAAACAACCTTACTGGCGTGATGTAGGTACATTAGACTCTTTTTGGGAAGCTAACATGGAGTTAGTTGCACCAGAGCCACAGCTTAATATGTATGATGAAAACTGGCCAATATGGACTTACCAAGAACAAACAGCACCCGCTAAATTTGTATTTGACCAAGATGATCGCCGCGGTATTGCCATAGACTCTACGGTTTCTGGTGGTGTGGTTGTTTCAGGCTCAACGGTAAAAAGATCCTTGTTATTCTCAAAAGTTAGAGTTAATTCTTACTGCGATATTGACGAGTCGGTTATTTTGCCTGGTGCTGTTATTAATCGAAATTGTAAAATTAAAAAAGCTATTATCGACCGAGGTTGTACGATCCCAACAGGTATGGAAATTGGTATTAACCATGATAATGATCGTGCAAATGGTTTCAGAGTAACCGATAAAGGTGTTGTTTTAGTCACCATGACTATGCTCGAAAAATTGAAAAGTGAAAGTTAATCACTTTAGATGATCATGTCTTTATGTGCAGGGTAATTTCAAATTTAATGAAATTACCCACATTATTGTTTATTTTTAAGTTTATATTAAAATTAATTATAAAGTACAATCACATACAAAATAACCTCAGTAATGTAATCGTATAAAAAGTTAACGGTATACTAGGGAAAAACAATGAAAAACCTAGCAAAAAGCTTGTTAGATAACGAAGAAGTTTCAGCAATAGTTAATGTTAAACACAGGGATATATTTTCGGTATTAGGTATACATAAACACCCTATGACCAGTGGCTTAATTGTTCGCGCTTTTTTACCTGAAGCACTCAGTGTTGAAGTTATTGATACTAAAACGGATGCTTTGGTGGCTGAGCTTAACCAAGTAGATCAAGCGGGATTATTCGAAGGAAAATTAGGCCGAAAACGTAATGTTTTTGACTATCGTTTACGTGTTTCATACAAAAATGAAACCGTTATTGTTGACGACCCATACCGTTATCCTTCGCTATTAAAAAGTGAAGATCTGTACCTTTTTTGTGAAGGTACACATGAACAAGCTTATCAATGGATGGGCGCTCATGAAATTACAGTTAACGATGTTAAAGGCACACACTTTGTTGTTTGGGCACCAGACGCATCACGCGTTTCTGTGGTAGGCGACTTTAACTTTTGGGATGGACGCCATCATGTTATGCGTAAACATCCTGGTTCAGGCGTGTGGGAAATATTTCTGCCTAATGTTTGTGCTGACGCTAGCTATAAATATGAAATCTTGGATAAATATGAGCAAATTCAGCCATTAAAAGCTGACCCGTATACCTTTTCTATGCAATTAGCGCCTGAGACAGCCTCTAAAGTTATTCAAAACAGTGAATACCAGTGGCAAGATTCGCAATGGATGAACCAGCGCGATAGCGCAGCTAATCATTACCATGGTGCGGTTTCAATTTATGAAGTACACCTGGGCTCTTGGAAACGAAATTTAACCAATAACAGCGGTAATTCACACTCACCAAGTTATTTAACTTACCGTGAATTAGCTGAGCAATTAGTACCTTATGTGGTTGAAATGGGCTTTACTCACCTGCAACTTATGCCGGTAAGTGAATATCCATTTGACGGTTCTTGGGGCTATCAGCCTATTGGGCTTTTTGCACCTACTGCGCGTTTTGGTAGCGCAGAAGACTTTAAATACTTTGTTGATTGTTGTCATAAAGCTGGCATTGGCTTATTACTTGATTGGGTGCCAGGGCATTTTCCTACCGATGAACATGGTACCGGTAAATTTGACGGTTCATGCCTTTATGAACATGAAGATTTACGTAAAGGTTTCCACCCAGATTGGAAAACCCTTATCTATAACTACGGGCGCTCAGAAGTACAAAGCTACTTACTCAGCAACGCTATTTACTGGTTAGATCAATACCACATAGATGGTTTACGTGTTGATGCCGTTGCTTCTATGTTGTACCTAGATTACAGCCGTGAAGATGGGCAATGGTTGCCTAACGAACATGGCGGAAGAGAAAACTTAGAAGCGATTGAGGTATTACAAAAAGTAAATACCCGCTCTTATGCAAAACACTCCGGTGTTATGATGATTGCTGAAGAATCTACAGCCTGGCCTGGTGTGTCAAAACCGGTTGATACCGGTGGTTTAGGTTTTGGTTTCAAATGGAATATGGGTTGGATGAATGACACGTTGAAATATATGGAACGTGATCCTATTTATCGTCAACATCATCACAACGAAATGACTTTTGGTTTAGTTTATAGTTTCAGTGAGAATTTTGTTTTACCTATTAGTCACGACGAAGTGGTTCACGGTAAGGGCTCTTTATTAAATAAAATGCCCGGTGATGATTGGCAAAAATTTGCTAACTTACGTGCCTATTACGGCTTTATGTGGACTCATCCGGGTAAAAAACTCTTGTTTATGGGCTGTGAATTTGCGCAACGTAACGAGTGGAATCATGATCAAAGCTTAGATTGGCATTTACTTGAACACGATAGTCATAAAGGCATACAAACGCTGATTAAAGACTTAAACCACGCTTATAGAAACATTCCTGCATTGCATGAACTCGATTGTGACGGCAATGGTTTTGAATGGTTAGATTCGCAAAACAGTGCGCAATCAATTTTGGTTTATTTACGTAAAGGCCAAGAGGGCACTGCTCCTGCTTTAGTTGTTGTTAACCTAACACCCACAAGTTACGAAGACTTTGCTGTTGGTGTTCCACAAGCAGGTTTTTACCGAGAATGTTTAAATACAGATAGCAGTATTTATGGCGGTAGTAATGTTGGTAATGGCGGCGGTGTTAACTCGGTAAATGAGGCTTATGCAGGGCAGGCGCATCAAGTTTTATTGTCTGTACCGCCACTTGCGACCATGATTTTTGAATTACAGTAAAAAGCTAAAACTAAAGCATGCTAAGTCGTTTTTTGTAGGTCGGACTTTAGTCCGTCAATCACTTAGCATGCGGTTAATCTGAAGGGTTAAATAAGTTTATCGTGAGGTTGATGTATTAGAACGGCATTGATCAAGGCAACCATTAATTCAGTATTCAATCTAATGGAATAAAGTTCAGCCTAAGCAAAGTCTTCATGTAATTAAAACGTATAACAATAATATTTTTTAAGGGTAAATTATGACAATTGAACATGTGAACCAAGCGAAGCAAATAAAAACTCAAGCGTTTACCGACCAAAAACCAGGCACGTCAGGCCTTAGAAAAAAAGTTAAGCAATTCCAACAACCGGGTTATTTAGAAAACTTCGTTCAAGCCGTGTTCAATACCATAGCGCCTTGTGCAGGTAAAAAATTAGTTATTGGTGGCGATGGGCGTTTTTATAATCGTGAAGCGATACAAGTTATTATTAAAATGGCTGTCGCGAATGGTTTTTCTCATATTTTAGTTGGACAGGGCGGAATTTTATCAACACCCGCTGCCTCATGTGTTATCAGAAAAAATAAAGCTTGTGGTGGTATTATTTTATCAGCTAGTCATAACCCAGGTGGTCCTGATGAAGATTTTGGTATTAAATTTAATGCTGAAAATGGTGGTCCCGCACCTGAAAAACTTACCGATGCGATATTTCAACAAACCTTATCGATGGCGCAATATTCAACTATTGATGCCGACGATATTAACCTTGATAACCTAACAACACTACAACTTGCACAATGCCAAATTGATATTATTGACCCCGTAAGCGATTATGCCGATTTAATGGAATCAATGTTTGATTTTTCAGCCATGAAAGCCTTAATTTCAACCGGTGATTTTCGTTTATGTTTTGATGCTATGCATGCGGTAAACGGTCCTTACGCCAAAGAAATTATTGAAAACCGCTTAGGTGCGCCCGTTGGCTCGGTTATTAACGGCGTGCCATTAACCGATTTCGGTGGTGGTCACCCTGATCCTAACTTAGTTCACGCTCATGAATTAGTAGATTTAGTTTATGGTGAAAAAGGCTTAGATTTTGGCGCTGCCTCAGACGGTGACGGCGATCGAAACATGGTACTTGGTAAAGCGTTTTATATTAATCCGTGCGATAGTTTAGCCATATTAACCGCTAACGCTAGCCTAATTCCTGCTTATGCGAAAGGTATTGCTGGTGTGGCGCGTTCAATGCCAACAAGTAGAGCGGTTGATCGTGTCGCCGAAGCAATGAATATTCCGTGTTTTGAAACGCCAACAGGTTGGAAGTTTTTTGGCAACTTATTAGATGCAGGAAAAATAACCTTATGCGGTGAAGAAAGCTTTGGCACCGGCTCTGATCATATCAGAGAAAAAGATGGTTTATGGGCAGTATTGTTTTGGCTTAATTTAATTGCGGTTAAAAAGCAGCCAGTAAGTGAAATTGTTGAAAACCATTGGTTACAATATGGTCGAGACTACTTTACTCGTCATGACTATGAAGCAGTAGACAGTGCTAATGCGCATGAGATGATCAGTCAATTAAAAGCTAAAATCCCTACTTTATCTGGCCAAGAAATCTTAGGCGTTAAAGTGACATCAGCTGATGACTTTGAATATATTGACCCCGTAGATAACAGTAAAACTACCGCACAGGGGGTTCGCATTTATTTAGAAAATGGCGGAAGAATTGTCTTTAGGCTTTCAGGTACCGGAACACAAGGTGCCACCTTAAGAGTTTACTTAGACTGTTTTCAACAAGACTCAGCTTTGTTAGCACAAGAAACACAACAAGCCTTGAGTGAACTGATTAAAATCGCAGAATCTGTTGCAGGCATTAAACAATTTACTGGCAGAACTCAGCCTGATGTTATTACATAATAATGACTTTTGAATCGCTAGACTGCGCTAAATTAGCACCTAAGTTAGCAAGCACATAAGCACGTAAAATAAGTAATAAATAGTTAAGAGAAAAAAGGGAAAGCATGAAAATACTAATGGCAGCCGCTGAAAACGATGCATTACCTCGCGGAAAAGTTGGTGGCATAGGTGATGTTGTTCGAGATATTCCTATTGCCCTAGGTAAAATTGACCAGCAAGTCGATGTGGTTACACCTAGCTACGGTTCTTTTTCTAAATTAGAAGGGGCAAAGTACGTAACATCCATTGATGTATCGTTTGGCTCGCATCAAGAGAAAGTTGATATTTTTAAAGTATCGTTTAAAAAGTCGGCAAAAAACTCATCGAAAAATGTTACACAGTGGGTTATTGAACATCCTTTATTTGCCATAGGTGGTGAAGGAAAAATTTATTGTGATGATCCAAGTAACAGACCTTTTGCTTCAGATGCTAGTAAATTCGCTTTGTTCAGTGCAGCAGTAGCTAAAGCCATTATTAGTGATGTGTTTGGTAAAATTGACGTATTACATTTACACGATTGGCATACGGCTATGGTGTCAGTGTTACGTGCTTTTGCCCCTGAATATCAGCAACTAAAAGCCATTAATACTGTTTTTACTATTCATAACATTGCCTTACAAGGTATTAGGCCGTTTGATGGCGATCAGTCTTCATTAAAAGCTTGGTTTCCAAACTTGGCTTTTGATTACAGTAAAATTAACGACCCTCGTTATCACGATTGTTACAACCCAATGCGCGCTGGTATTACCTTGTCAGATAGAGTACATGCGGTTTCGCCAACCTATGCGAAAGAGATATTACTGCCAAGCAATGTTGAACAAGGCCATTTTGGTGGCGAAGGCTTAGAGCTAGATTTACGCCATGCCGCCGATACAGGCCGTTTACATGGTATTTTAAATGGTTGTGAATACCCTGATAGCACAAAAGCGCCGCTTAAGCTCAAAGCTTTATTAACATTATCAGCCAAAGAAGTGGTTAAATGGTTAGGCGATAAGCCATTAGTTGAACAAGCACATTTAGTTGCCGCTGCTCGTTTAGCGCAAGTAGCGAATAAAAGTTATAAAAACCCGCCATTGGTATTAACATCTGTTGGTCGAATTACCGATCAAAAAGTACGCCTTTTTCAAGAAATAATGTCGAATGGCAAAACCGCATTAGAACATTTATTAGCGATATTAGCCGATGATGGCGTTTTTATTTTATTAGGCAGTGGTGATAAAGAGCTTGAAGAATTTTTAACAAATATTGCCATTAAGCATAGTAATTTTATATTCCTCAAAGGCTATTCTGAAGCTTTATCATTGAATATGTATAACTCAGGTGATTTATTCTTAATGCCAAGTTCATTTGAGCCTTGTGGTATTAGTCAAATGTTGTCGATGCGAGCAGGCCAGCCTTGTTTAGCGCATAGTGTAGGCGGCCTAAGCGATACCATTAGTCATAATATTAATGGCTTTAGTTTTAACGGCGCTGATCCACTTCAACAAGCACAAAACATGCTCAGTTGTTTTCAATCAGTTTTAGCGATGAAAAAACATAGTCCAACAGAATGGGCCGCGATATCTGATAATGCGTTAAAATCACGATTTTTATGGAGCGATGTTGCTCATGATTATATTAAATATTTATATAATCATTAATAAAGCTGTGCGTGCTTAATAAGCTAAATTACTTACTTAAAATTGCTACAGGCGTAGAATATGGTTAATTCCATCTAATGTGTTGTAGAAAGTTTAGTGTTGGGCATTCAGCTTATATTTTATAAATTTCATCGATAAAGTGGGTACTTAGCTTAAGTTTTGACGTAGTATTTTAGTGATGTAGTCGTTATACCTATATTCATTAAATCCTGATTTAACCTCAGGACTGCTGACAGAGAAACTCTATGCTAAAAAATTGTGCCCAAATATTTTCATCTCTACTTATTGGCCTTATTTGTTCCTTATCGGTTTATGCTGAATCAACAGAGCAAATGTGGCCAGGAAGCGAATATAACCCATTAATACCCACTTTCAAAAGCGTGCTAGGTTATGACGTAGGCGAGAGAATATCTAATCATGGCGATATGTTACGCTATTTTGAAGCATTAGAGCGTGCAGCGCCTTCGCACATTAAACTCTTTGAGTACGGTAGAACATGGGAAGGTCGTAAACTCATTTATGCTGCAATTGGTAACGCAAAGGTTATTGCAAACCTTGATGATTATTCCGAGAAAATGCAAAAATTGTCTGATCCACGCCTGACTGACAAAAGTGCGGCTAAAAGCTTAATTGAGCAACTTCCGTCGTCTGTTTGGTTAGGGTACAGTGTACATGGCAATGAAATCAGTGGTACAGATGCTGCTATGATGACAGCTTACCACTTACTCGCCGCGCCAAATGAAACGACAAATAGTAAAATTTTAAAGAATACTTTGGTCTTTATTGATCCGCTGCAAAATCCTGACGGACGTAGCCGGTTTACTAGCCGCTATTATGCAACTGTGGGTATGCAACATAGCGATGATAGATTAAGTGCTGAGCACAATGAACCGTGGCCTAGTGGCCGTTCAAATCATTATTTATTTGATATGAATAGAGATTGGTTAGCGATAACTCAGCCTGAAACAGCTGGGCGTATTAAGGCTATGAATCACTATCGCCCGTTAGTAGTGATTGATTTACATGAAATGGGCGGTGACAGCAGTTACTACTTTTCACCTGCTGCAAAACCTTTTAATCCGCATATGACCAAAACGCAAATTGATAATATGTCTGCCATTGGTGAAAACCACGGTAAACATTTTGATCGTTTAGGTTTTGACTATTTTACCCGAGAAATATTTGATGCTTTTTACCCCGGTTATGGCGATAGCTGGCCCGTGTTTTATGGCGCTTCAGCTTCAACCTACGAAGTTTCTTCATCGCGTGGTGAGTTATTCAAAAAGCAAACTGGCGAAACGCTAACCTATAAAAATACCGTTCAACGCCATTTTGTGGCATCAATTTCTACCGCTGAAGGCGTTGCAGATAATCATCAAAAGCTTTTAAACGATTATTATCATTATCAAACCAGTGCAATTAAAGCGGGTAAAAATAATAAAGAACGGGTTTATATCTTGCCGAACAAGCGCAATGTTGCAGGTAATCATAGGCTTGCAACACTGATGGCGCAGCATGGCGTTGAAGTTAAACAAGCTCAAAAAGATTTTAAACAATGTGGTAAGAGCTATCAGGCAGGGGCTTACTTTATTGATACCGCACAACCTAAAGGTCGTTTTGTAACAACAACCTTTACCCAGCAAGTTGATATGTCACCAGCCTTTGTTAAAGAGCAAGAGCGCCGACGAGCAAGAAAGTTAGATGATGAAATCTATGATGTTACGGGTTGGTCTCTACCGTTAATGTTTGATGTAGATGTTGACGCTTGTTCAAAAACGGTAAAAGTTGCTAATAACCTAATTGAAAGTGACAACAAACTTAATGGTCAGGTTATTAACCCTGATGCGACAGTGGCCTTTTTAGTACCATGGGGTGATATGGCGGCAGGTCGTTTTTTAACGGCGGCTTTACAGCAAGGCATCACCATTAAAAGTGCTGACCAAGCGTTTACTTTAGCTAATAATCAGCAGTTTACTGCAGGTACCTTAATTATTGAAAAGCGTCGAAACGATGACGATATAGCAGCCAAAATTACCGAAATAGCTAAAAGTACGGGTGCTCAAGTTCAAGGTGTTGATTCGAGTTGGGTTACCAAAGGGCCAAGTTTTGGAAGTGGTAACACCGTGACTATGTCGGCGCCTAAAATAGCGATGGCATGGGACAATCCGGTAAGTTCGCTAAGTGCAGGTAATACTCGATTTGTGATTGAGCGACAGTTTAATTACCCGGTTACGGCTATACGCACAACGACCCTCAAAAATGCCGACTTATCAAACTACCAAGTACTTATATTACCAACAGGTGATTATAAAAAAGTGCTTGGTGTTAATGGGGCAGACAATATCAAACAATGGGTCGAGCGTGGTGGTGTGTTGATCACCATAGGAAGTGCAACACAATTTGCCGCTGAGCACGACATTGCTTTACTCGATGTTAAAAGAGAGCGTGCGTTTAAAGATACAACTGGCGATAAGGCAGCATCAGCAAAAGCAATTGAAGGTGAGTCTATGGTTGATGGGCAGTTGCTAGCAAGTAAGTCTGCGTTAATATCGGCTAGTGAAAATACGCAGGAAAAACCTGACTTTGTTGCCGGTGTTTTGGCAAATATTGAGGTTGACCAAGAACACTGGCTAACGGCTGGTGTGAATAAAAACTTAGCAGCGATAGCCTACGGAAACGATATATATACTCCAATTAAACTTGCGTCGGGTAAAAATGTAGCCTGGTTTAGTGATGCAGAAAATGTTTTAGCTAGTGGCTACTTATGGGCTGAAAATAAAAAGCAATTGGCCTATAAACCTTATCTTATTCATCAACCTATGGGGCGTGGCATGGTGATAGCCTTCACCCAAGAGCCAACCACTAGAGCTTACTTAGATGGTTTGAATGTTATGTTGATGAATACAATTTTTAGAGCTGCGGCGCATGCCTCACCACTAAATAAATAGTTTAGGCATTGCTTAGATAGTCATTAAGGGTAAATTTTAAGATTATATGACAAGGCTGTAATGGATTTGAAAAAAGCGACGTAAGTCGCTTTTTTTATGTTTATTTCTTGGTGTAGTTTTACTCTCACAGCTCAAAGACTTTCTTGTTTACCCTAATAAGTAACGCTTTGATTTACTCTAGTCAGAGATAAAAATTCATCATTGAACTCTCATCAATCCGCACATTTTTATTGTTAATATCAATTTATAAATTTTGATGATTTTCTAACAAAATATGTTTTTTGACTCGCGGTAATTTCCATATGATATAAACAGGAATAATACTTAACATTAAAAGAGTTAATTGTTCAGCTTCATTTATAGGTAATAACTGTAATAAATAAACAATAACTGCAGATCCGCTCATTTGCATAAAACCGAGTAATGCTGAGGCTGAACCTGCTCTTTCACCAAAAGGTGCCAGCGCTTGACCTGCACAAGCGCCCATGAGAAAAGAAAAGCCAAGCGAGCTGGTCATTATGGGTATCATAAAAGCCATTGCGGTTTGCCAAGGCAATAAAGCTAACATTAGTAAACCGGCTAAAATCAGTAAAAACATACCTAAACCTATGGTAACTCTGGCACCATATTTTCTTAAAAATTTAGGCGCTAAGAAACAGGCAACAATGTTAATTGCGGCATTAACGCTAAACCAAAAAACAAAACTTTGTTGATCTAAACCTAAACGCACCATTAACCAAGCTGGCGAGCTACTAACATAAGCAATAATAATCGCCATTGATAACATAACCAGTAGAGCATTAAAGAGAAATACGGGGTGTTTGATTACCGATGAAAAGTGGGACAAAGAAATAAGTTTTTTCTGTTTTTCAGTGTTAGTTGGCCGAGTTTCTTTAAGCGTGAAAAATAAAATTAAACCGGCAAAAACAGCATACCCGGTCATAAACTCAAAGTTACTACGCCAACCAAAGTTTTCTGTTAAAACATTGCCCAACAACGGAGCAAGGGCAGGAATACAACAAATGGCGCTATTTAAATAAGAATACATTACGCCACTTTCAATGGCATTGTACTTATCACGTACACTGGCAAAAGCAGAAACTACAATCGCACAGGCACCAAAACCTTGTATTAAACGGCTAGCAAGGAAAAAACCTAAACTCTCAGAATAAACCGCCATAATAGAAGCCAAGCCATAAATTATAATACCGCCTATAGCAATTGGGCGACGTCCATAACGGTCGGCAAGTGGCCCACTGATTAATTGACCAAACCCCATACTCAAAATAAATATTGTAACGCTCCACTGAATTTGGTTCATAGGAACGACGAAATCTGCTGCCATGATAGGCAAAGCGGGTAAAAAAATGTCGATAGCTAATGGGCTAAAAATAACCATTAAAATCAACAGGGGGAATAGTTTTTTATTTGTCATTTTAGTCTCAATTATGATGACTGCGCAGTATAAGATATTGCGGTAGCGAGCAGAAGGTAATTATTGTTATTTTACGTAACATTTTACTATGTAATCCCTTATGTTATGAACATTATCTCGGTTTACCTCTGCAAAAAGCACTTTTGAAAGGAGCAAATATTTTAGCCTAGAAAAAGAGCATAGCTGATAATATTAAACTGATTTAAGTATTTTCTTGTCGCGCATTTTTAGGCGTGTAAAATAGCGCCATTATTTACTATCTTCACTATGATTAAATTTATTTATGTTCGAACTAAAATATCAAACACCTAAAGCTTGGGCCGAAGTTGTGCTGAGCGACTTTGACGCCTTTTTAACTGATCATGCTGCTGCAGAAAAAAAAGCTTCTGGTATGGCGATGTCCATGATCTCACATTACCCTGATCGTAAATCTGTTGTAAAAGCGATGGCCGATTTAGCGATTGAAGAGCTTATTCACTTTAAACAGGTATTAAAGCTAATTTATGCTCGTGGTGGACAATTAGGCGCAGATGAAAAAGACCCATACATTAATCAAATAAGAAAAGTATTTCGCAACGGTAGCGATGTGTTTTTTATGGACCGATTAATCGTAGCTGGTGTTATTGAAGCACGTGGTCATGAACGATTCTCACTCATTGCTCAAGCATTACCTGAAGGCAAAGATAAAGACTTTTATCAAACTATTGCCAAGTCAGAAGAGAAACATAAAAACTTATTTATTGAGTTAGCTTACGAGTATTTTGACAAAGCAGAGGTAGATCAACGCTTAGCAGAAGTGTTAGATATTGAAGCTGATATTTGTGCGGCACTGCCACATAGAGCCGCGTTGCATTAATCAAGCACAACACTAAGCTGAGCTAATAAACGTCAGCTTACATGTTGCTTTTAGGCAATATAGACAATAAATAGAATAAGTAAATGAGTAAAAAAATGACTGATCTACAGCAGCACAAAACATCAGCTAAATACCTTACTCATTATGCTGAACCTGAAGTGTTATCGTTAGCAACATTTCCAGAAAAAAACGTTTATCAACACGTAATTGTTATACCCGCATTTCAAGAATCAACACAATTTATTGAACGCTTTATTGATTCAGTGCTCGTTGAGCAGCAATGCTTAATTATCGTGGTTATTAATCAACCCGATAGTGACTTTGGTCGACAGCACCACCAAGATCAAATTGATTTAGCACAGCATATTGCTAACCAAGGGCAAGAAACTTGGCAGCAAGATAATTTACGTCTTATTGAACTCTGCACGGCTAAGGAAAATGGTGTTAAGGAAAATAGTGCAGAGCAAAGAAACACTGAGCAAAACAGTGCGAAGCAAACTAAAAATGTTAATTCCTCAGTACTAATTGTTGACCGTTACAGTAAACCTATTCCAACAGATCAAGGTGTTGGATTAGCAAGAAAAGTTGGTGCTGACTTAGCGATTAAACTTGCTGTAACAGGCAATATAGTATCGACTTGGGTACATTCAACTGACGCCGACGCACATCTTCCAGACAACTATTTATCTGCGCATAACAGCGATAATTCAGCACTAAAAAATGCAGCAGCTACGTGTTGCAATTTTTTTCACTACAGTGAAACCGCGTTTATTCATCAAGCAAACCAGCGTTATGAAAATGCCTTACGTTACTACGTGGCTGGTTTAGCTTATGCAAAATCACCTTATGCTTATTTTACCATTGGCAGTATTTTATCTTTTGATATGTTGGCCTATTGCCAAGCGCGAGGTTTTCCTAAGCGCAGCGCGGGGGAAGATTTTTACCTACTCAATAAACTCGCAAAACTTGGTAGAGTTACATACCTAAATAATGTAATGATAAAGCTCGATGCGAGGCCATCACAACGTGTACCTTTTGGCACAGGTCCAGCCGTGCAACATATAATGCAACTTGAGTCGCAAGGCTTAGATTATGCTTATTATCACCCTGAAATTTTTACCGAATTAAAAACCGTACTAAAAGCATTTGAAAGTTTATGGAAAAACAAACAACACCCACAAGCTTGGCTCGCTGAATTATCTCAAATAAGCCAACAAGCTTTAACTCATGTCGGGTTACTTTCATTTATCACTAAACAAAGCACGGCAAAACAAGAGCAATTCGAAAAGCAATTGATCGTATGGTTCGACAGTTTCAAAACCTTAAAGTTTATTCATGCATTACGTGATCTTGGTTTAGAGAATATGCCATTAGAAAAGGCGATAGAGCGTGCCGCTTTTAACTTATAAGTTTGCTTTAGTATTTAACCTGAACTCTGAATAAGCAGCACTTGCTCAATGCTCCGTTTTAACCCATTCTCTGCGTTAAAACGTCAATAAATATCTCGCTATTCATAATCGTTTTGCCTTGGTAGTGACATAAAATGCAGCAATGATGGCGTATATTCGTGATGTTCACCTAGCGATAGCATTTACTTTACTACCTAAGCTTTTGATTCATTTGAGAATCAAGCACTCATTATCTAGCGTTCAGCTTACTTAGCTTATTAAGAGCAATTGCATAATAAAGTTTTAAGCAGCTGCTCAAAATCACTGCCTATTTTACTAATAAGTTATTGTAATAATATTAATATTGGATGATTTTTCTTGGTATTCACTGAATTCTTATTTATGCTGAAAGCTCAACATTCAACGATAACAGTTAGGAACGACAAATATGCAAACCCTAGTTGCCAATGTATTGGCTCAAATAGAATCTGTCGTTATTGGCAAACCTCACCAAGTAAAGTTAGCTTTGGCATGTTTGCTCGCTAAAGGTCATATTTTAATTGAAGATCTGCCGGGCATGGGGAAAACCACCTTAGCAAACACCTTAGCGCTTACCCTTGGATTGTCGTATCAGCGTATTCAGTTTACTTCTGACTTAATGCCTTCTGATGTTATTGGCGTTGCTATTTTTGATGAAACCAGTAAGTCATTTCAATTGCATCCAGGCGCTATTTTCAACCAAGTGGTATTGGCGGACGAAGTTAACCGTGCAAGCCCTAAAACCCAAAGCGCCTTGTTAGAAGCTATGGAAGAAGGGCGAGTAAGTGTTGATGGTGTTACGCATGAGTTACCGGCACCATTTTTTGTTATCGCTACGCAAAACCCGATGTCGCATGCCGGCACTTATCCTCTACCTGAATCTCAGTTAGACCGTTTTATGATGCGCATTTCTTTAGGCTTTCCAACGGTAGATGCCGAACGAAGAATCCTTCAATCAACGGCTTCTCATCGCGATGTAGAGGATGTTAAAGCGTTTTTAAAAGTAGAGCAGTTACGAGAAATTCAGCAGCTCATCTCAAGCGTTAGAGTTGCCCCTGAGATTGTTGATTATGTTATTGCCTTATGTCGCGTTAGCCGTCTTAATGAGTCAAAAGCGAAAGCGTTATCGCCACGAGCCGGTAAATCTTTATTAGCCGCAGCTAAGTCGTGGGCTTTTATGGAAAATCGTGATTATGTTATTCCTGAAGACATACAAGCGGTTTTCTCGCCTGTGTGTGAACATAGATTAGCACCACAACAACATCATATTTTTGAACATGCAGATGAAATATCGCAACAAATTTTATCGCAAGTTGATCCAACTAATCCGCTAGGTTAAAGGTACAGAGTCAAATGCTTAAGCACTATTGAGTAAGTATGAATAAGTCTTATGCCAATATAACAAAGCGAAAATGCAGCAATGCAATTGAGTTGAGAGCGAAAAAAAGGGGGGACTAATTGCTAACTATACGAAAAAACACAATATTTTCATCACTTAAAGCAAGTATTAAAAGCGCCCTTAATTTGCGTTTTAATTCTTGGTTAGCACGACGCATTCCAAAACACAGTCAGCAAATTATTAACCATCGTAATATTTTCATTATACCCACACGTTTTGGCGCTGGTTTAATGGTGTTTATGTTATTACTTTTTCTACTGGGGACTAACTACCAAAACAACGTTATTATTTTAATCAGTTACTTGCTGGTTAGTTTTTTTGTGGTGGTTTTACTGCACAGTTTCTTTAATCTTTCAGGTCTGAAATTTCAAGCAAATAGTGCTTTGCAAGGCTTTGTAGGTGATCAGGTTTACTTTCCATTAAATGTTTCTAGTAAGAAAGAGCGTTTTAATATTAGCTTTAGTTTTGATCAAGTTTTAAACGATGTTAATAGTAGTGAAGTCGATAACAGACTTAGCGCAAACGAAAGTTATAATAACCAATCTAACGAAGTAACTCTCACTGAAGTCGCTAAAGGCGATAATAATATTAGAGTTCCTTATCGTATTTGTAAGCGAGGGGAATATTCACTAGGGCGGCTATTAATTATTAGCGAATTTGGTTTTGGCTTATTTAAAACTTGGACACGATTAGACTTTGCTCAGCACGTTACTGCTTTTCCAAAACCAGTTGCTAATGTGTGGCTTGATAAAGAGCAAAGTGTTGCTGGTGAAGATGTAGAAAATAAAACTCAAAGCTACCAAGACAGCTTTCAACCCGGCCAAGATGAATTTCATCAATTACAACATTATAAATTAGGTGAGCCGCTGAGCCGTGTTGCATGGAAGCATGTTGCTCGCGGACAAGGTTGGTTCACAAAACAATATCAGCAGGCATTATCAGGCAAGTTACAATTAGACTTTTCACAACTACCTGCCGGCACAGTCGAGCAACGCTTAAGTTGGTTAAGCTATGCGATTAAAGATTGTAGCGAAAAGCAAATTCCCTTTTCGTTAAAGTTAGCTGAACACACCGTTGAATACGACCACAGCGCGCAACATACGCTAAAATGCTTAACCGCGTTAGCACGTTATTGAGTGCAAAATGACTAAAATGACCCAACCAAACCTGAAACAAAGCGTTAAACAAAAACCTAACGCTAGCACAGCTAAAAAAGTAGCGGTTAAAAGCGGCCTAAAGCTTAATAGTAAAATGTATTTCGGTTTGTTAACTTTTCAGCTGCTTAACCTTTTAACCTTAGTGCTGCAGTTTAATTTTATATATTTGATCTTCGCCATCTTTGCCTTAGCGTTGCAGTTTATGGTGCATTTTAAAGCTTTTCGTCAAGCTGCCTCTAACACTAATCCAGCGATAACTTTACACGCATCACCGAAAATTTTTCCGTCTTGGATCATTTTAGTGTTAGCACTATCAGGCAGCGTAGGTATTGCACTGGCAGGACAAACCTTAGGGCTTCTGCTGAGTATGATCCATTTATTATGTTTTGCTTACAGTTTGAAATTATTCGAAATAACGTCTCGAAAAGATTTATATCAGTTGGTTGTTTTGGGCGTTTTTGTTGCCACATCGTCGTTGATTTTCATTCAATCTATTTATTTCTCCATTGCCGTTATTGTTTTAGTGTTAGCAAATTTTTGGATTTTAATTCATTACTTTGCCCCAACAATGGCGCTGCCAAAACAAACTAAATTATTGGCTAAACTGAGTTTGTATTCGGTGCCAGTAGCGATAGTTTTATTTATCGTTTTTCCAAAATTAAGTCCTTTTTGGCAAGTACCTAATGTTGAATCAGCAAAGGTTGGTCTTTCAGACAGTGTTAAAATTGGTGATATTGCCCAGCTAGCTTTGTCAGATGAATTAGCGTTCAGGGTGAGTTTTCAAAATAATAATCCAGAGCATGCGCAGCTTTATTGGCGAGCAATGGTTTTAGATGATTTTGATGGAGTTACTTGGCGACAAGATCAACAAGAAGAAGGTCAACACAATAAGCAACGTTATGGCTCCGCTTCATTAAGTCATACAAAAGATTCAGTGGATGTTGCAATAAAAGGTACAGGGTTAGCTTATCAAGTTATTGCTGAACCGAGTTTTCAGTCTTGGTTGTTTGCACTAGATTTTGCCACCAGTGAGCAAGGTAATATTGGTCAACGAGATGACTACGCTTTATTTTATCGTGGCATTATTAGTCAAACCTTAAGTTATCAAGTAACTAGCTATCCCAAGGCTATACTCGCTCCGAATTTAAGCGAAGAATCACGCGCATTGAATTTAGCACTAAGCACAGACAACAACCCTAAATTATTGGCTAAAGCTCAACAGCT
This sequence comes from Colwellia sp. NW0002-52-1, assembly GCF_057550865.1. Lineage (NCBI taxonomy): Bacteria > Pseudomonadati > Pseudomonadota > Gammaproteobacteria > Alteromonadales > Colwelliaceae > Colwellia > Colwellia sp. NW0002-52-1. The sequence continues at coordinate 134,134 of NZ_BAAJLU010000009.1, forward strand.
ACGTAAACAATATAGCGAAGATAAAAGTTTAATTAATCATGTATTAGCAGAGTTTAATCAACAAGATTATTTTTACACTCTGCAACCTCCGAAATTAAATAATAATAGTTTAGATCAGTTTTATTTTGATACCAAAGCTGGATTTTGTGAGCATTATGCTAGTACGTTTACTTATTTAATGCGCGCCGCTGGCATTCCTGCGCGTATGGTTGTGGGCTATTTAGGCGGCGAGTTGAATCCGAACGGTAATTACTTAAGCGTTTACCAGCGTAACGCCCATGCTTGGTCAGAAGTATGGCTACCTGAAAGTGGTTGGCAGCGTGTTGACCCAACAGCAGCGGTTGATCCAGAGCGAGTAGAACGTGGATTTTCTAACAACTTAAGACAAGAATATAATCATTTATCATCCGGGCTTTTTTCGATGCAATCGTTACGCGCTATGCAGTGGTATCAGCAACTTAAAATGCAAATTGACGCTATTGATTATCAATGGACACGTTGGGTTATTGGTTATACTGGCCAAAAACAATCGCGGGTAATGGCGCAGCTAATTGCAAGTATTAAGCAAAGTAAAAACATAGGTTATTTTATACTGATATTAGTCGGGGGAGCCTTGCTGTTTTATCTTCTTAAATCAGTGCAAGTAAAAGAAAAACCTATAGATAAAATTAAGGCGCTATATTTAAAAAGCTTAGCATTGCTAGCGCAGCATAATGTAGTGAAAGTAAAATCAATGACAGCACAACAGTTTGCCCATTTTGTTGATGCAACACGACCCGAGTTATCGGCACATTTTGCTCCTATTTCTAATAGCTTTACGCAATTAGCTTATCAAAATTTTGATCAAATTAGCCAACAGGAACGTAATGAACGCTTGGTTGCAATACAAGGTAGTTACCGGAAGTTACGTTGGCGGTTATGGCTAGCCAAATAGGCAATGAGGCAACAGTAGAGATTGTACCAAAAGGGCAGTTGACGGCTAAGTATAATCATTTTATTGCATGATACCTTTGTCTAGTCTACTGATAATCATATACCCGAGTATTTCGACAAGAGGACTATTATCAATTATTAATCTAGCCAATATTCTGCTTTGGTCAGGTTAAATCATTGAGAGTCTACCCAATAGCCTCGAAAAAAGATTGTAATACAAACTTGACGAATTAAGATGTTTACTTTGTCATGATGATAATTGAATAAATTGTGTAACACTTAAGCCTTCTATCAAAGGCTTAAGACTACATTGCTCTAACCCATCAGCATTAATCAACAGTGAGGTATAATGCAATTTCAACAATTAAATGCATTTAAAGCAGTTTATGAACTAGGCACGGTAACGGCAGCGGCTGATTTTATTCATATCACTCAACCGGCGGTTAGTCGCTTAATCTTTAGTTTAGAACGAAATGTAGGTTTCCAATTGTTTCAGCGCGTTAAAGGCCGACTATTGCCCACAGATAAAGGACAAGCATTTTATATCGAAGTATCTAAAGCATATTCTGCTATGGAGTCATTGGAAGATTGTGCTAAAGATATCAAAAACAGCCATCATGGAAGTTTACATATAGCTGCTTTTCCAATGTTATCAGCTAATTTTTTACCAAAAATTTTAGGCAAGTTTTTAAAAGAACATTTGAATATATCGACTTCTTTGAAAACTTATCGCTCAGAAGAGGTACAGCGGCGAACGGCTTTACAGTCTTGTGATATTGGTTTCGCATTACTACCTGAAGTTACCGCGGGTGTTACTAGCATCGCCGTAGAGTGCAATTGTGTCTGTATTTTACCGCCAGGTAGTCCGCTAGCCGACTTACCGTTTATTACCCCAGAACTATTAGCTGAGCAGCCGCTAATTAGTTGTGAAAAAGATGAGACACAACAATTAGTTGATAGTGCGTTTAGAAAACAGAAAGTAAAGCAAAAAGAAGTTGTTGAAGTTTCCTTAGCCAGCGCTATAGCTACCCTTGTTGGCGAAGGGATAGGAGCATCAATTGTTGACCCTTTTTCTGCACTTTATGCTGCAGAGACCCACTCAGGCATAACGATTAAGTCCTTTAATCCGACCATACCTTTTCGTTTTTTTATTTTATTACCTACCTTACGAACTCGCTCTGAAGTTATCGATAACTTTATTAGTTTGTTTTTTAACCAAGCTGAATATTATGGTCTTTCACTCACCTGCACGGAACGTTAATACCGACAATTGCCAATGCTAAATATAACAATTAAACATTTCGTCATTATGTGTTATATTTTTAAGTGGTTGTTTTTGTTGGTTTATTTGTGTGTTTTTTGGTTGGTGTATAACATTGGGACATGGCTAGGCGTTACAATGGCATTAGACAAGATCTTGCTAGCCCAATAAAGTCTAAATCAAGTTTCTAGATTGATTTAATATAAATAGGCTTTAAACGTGGTAAAAAACAAAACTAACAAGAATGTTGCACAAGCTAGAGTATCTGTTTTTGGCGCTGGTAATGCTGGTTTAACAGCCGCTTTTCATTTTACTCAACATGGTGCTCAAGTAGCACTTTATGGCTCTAAAGGTTTTGACGAGCAAATTCATGCTATTGCTGTTGAAGGTGGTATTAAGTCGGTAAGTGAATACGGTAACGCTAAATTGGATTATAGCGGTTTTGAACATATTGACTTATTGACTACGGATGTTAAAGCGGCAGTTGAGTATGCTGAAATCCTTGTATTACCGGTTCCGTCGTTTGCACAAGCGCCGCTGTTTAGAGAGCTACTTCCATTTTTATCTTCAGGTCAAACCCTAGTGTTAATGCCCGGCAACTATGGCTCTTTAGCTTTAACCAAAATAAAAAATACAGAAGGATATGCAGATCTAGACATTACCTTTGTTGATGCTATTTCTATTCCTTGGGCAACCCGTATTACTGGAAATGCTGAAATTGCTATTTTTGGTATGAAATCATTTTTACCGGTTGCTGCTTTACCAGCTTCACGTACCGCTGAAAGTATCGAAAAGCTGCAGACTATTTTTCCATTGAAACTTACTGCGCTAGAAAATGTTATAGCGGCTGGTTTAGAAAACATTAATTTTGGTGGCCATCCTTTAATGACTACGTTAAATATTGGTTTGCTAGAAAATTATCCCGGTAAATTTAATTACTATACTGACTGTTGTTCTCCTGCTACGGCTAAGGCTTGTGAAAAACTTGATATCGAGCGTTTAACCGTTGGTCGCGCTTTAGGGTTAGGCCTAAAAAGCGAATTAGAAGCGATGAATGAATTATATGATATGAATGCGAAGAGTGTTTATGAGTTAAATAAAACCTCTACAACTCATGGCAGTGTGAATAGCGCACCAGATTCATCAAAAAGTCGTTATATAACTGAAGACGCGCCTTATTTACTGGTGCCTTGTCTTGAGTTTGCTCAGTTGATGAATATAGCTATGCCGATTGCGACATCTATATTGCATTTAACCAGTGCCTTTAATGACGAAAATTATTTTATCAGTGGTAGAACGCTAGAAAAAATGGGCTTAAACGATATGAGCGCAACTGAAATTATTGCCAAAATAAGTTAAATAAAATTAACTATACAAATAATACTTGAGCTAGGTGCTAACTAATATGCTGAAATTGAAACTACCTTCTGTTTATACAATATTGTTTTTATTAACAATATTGATTGCGGCGCTAACTTGGGTAGTTCCGTCTGGTCAATACGAAATGGCCAATAATGCGTTATTAGGTAAACCCGTTCCGGTTTCAGGTACCTATCAAGAAGTTGCAAGTAATCCACAAGGTATACAAGCGGTATTGTTAGCGCCAATAAAAGGCTTTTATGACCCTGTTACCAACCAAGCTCGAGCGATAGATGTCGCTTTGTTTGTGTTAATTATTGGCGGCTTTTTTGGCGTTGTTAACCAGACTAAGAGTATTGATAGTGCAATTTATCAAATAACGGTGAAGCTTCAAGGTCGAGAAATTTGGCTTATACCGACCTTAATGGGGTTATTTGCTTTAGGCGGTACGTTGATTGGTATGGCTGAAGAAACCTTACCCTTTTATACCTTAGTTATTCCAGTAATGATTGCAGCAGGCTATGACACTATAACGGGGGTGGCTGTAGTTATGATCGGCGCGGGTATTGGTGCTTTGGGATCTACAATAAATCCGTTCGCTACGATTATTGCTTCTAATGCTGCTGAAGTTAGTTTTACTGATGGTTTAGGTCTGAGAATTGTGGTTTTGGTTTTAGCATGGCTACTGTGTGTGGTTTATGTCATGAAGTATGCTAAAAAGGTTAAAAATAACCCTGAGCTATCGTTAGTTGCAGCGCAAAAGGCAGCAGATGAGAAATACTTTTTGCATAACTCAACCGCTAGTCAGGACACGACGTTGTCGGGACAGCAAAAGTTGGTGCTTAGTATTTTATTTCTAACTTTTGCCGCTATGGTCGTTGGTGTTTCTTACTTTGACTGGTGGATGGCGGAAATATCGGCGCTATTTATTGCCGCAACCTTAGTTGTTGGTGTGGTTGCTAGAATCAACGAGCAAATACTGACCTCAAGTTTTGTTGAAGGAGCCAGAGAGTTATTAGGTGTTGCCTTTATTATTACACTTGCTCGTGGCTTAGTTGTACTGATGGATGAAGGTAATATTACTCATACATTTTTATATTACGCAGAAAATTTATTAAGTGATCTTTCACCGATTGTTTTTATCAACACTATTTATTGGGTTGAATCGTTTTTATCCTTGTTGATCCCATCTTCATCTGGGCTAGCGGTATTATCCATGCCCGTTTTAGCGCCATTGGCTGACTTTTCTAATGTTCCTCGAGAGTTGGTGGTTACCGCCTATCAAGCGGCGTCTGGTTTACCCAATTTAGTCACACCTACATCAGCTATTGTGATGGGAGGTCTAGCCATCGGCCGTGTTTCATATAGCACTTGGTTAAAATTTATTTTACCGCTATTAGCGATGATTGTTTTGCTCGTTATGGCGATGTTAAGTGTTGGTGTGATTTTGAGCTAATAGTCTAAGGTTTTGGCGGGATTTATTGGTGAAGTGTACAATAATTGTTTTTTATACTTTACGACAAAAATTTAACAACACGTTAACGAAAAAAATGTATAACACTAAAAAGTTGGCAAATAGCCAGATAAAAAACACTGAGGAGAGACCCTAATGAATATAAATAATTCGCAGGTATTTAAAAAATCTGCCCTATGCTTGGCACTGAGTTCCGCCCTGGCTATACCCAGTTATAGTTACGCCGAAACTGCTGAAAAATTAGCAGTTGAAGGTATTGAAAGAATTCAAGTTACTGCATCGCGTCGTGCGTCAACAGTACAAGAAGCACCGTTAAACATTACCGCACTTGATGGTGATGTTATGAAAGATCAAAACATTACACAACTGTCAGATGTAGCACGCTGGGTGCCCGGACTAAGTGTTGCTGATCAAGGTGGTCGTGAAGGCTCGCCAATAATTGTTCGTGGCTTAAATACTAACTCAGCAGGTCCAGCATCTGACGGTGGTACCGTAGCAACTTATATTGGTGAAATTCCATTGGTTGTCGACATGAAGCTTATTGATGTTGAACGTGTTGAAGTGCTTATTGGACCACAGGGAACGTTATACGGTGCAGGTACTTTAGGTGGTGCTATTCGTTACCTTCCTAATAAACCCATTTTAGATGAAACCTCAGGCTCAATTTATGGTGATATCTTTAGCTTATCACAAAGCGATGATACAGGCAGCGAAGCTGGTTTTGTTTTTAATACGCCTTTAATTGATGATGAATTAGCCGTACGTTTTGCTTTTAACTATTTAAATGAGCCCGGTTATGTCGATTATAACTATGTTGTTCGTGAAGGTGGTGTTTCGTTACCTGATCCCGATTGGTCAAACTCTGATGCAGTTAGCACTAATTTAAAACAACTTAAAGATGCGAACGACGAAAAGACAATGACAGCTAAAGCGATGATTCGCTGGCAGCCAACCGACACTTTTGATGCAACTTTGTCTTATTTTTACCAAAAACAAGATATTGGTGGCCGCTCAATTGTGCATGCAAAAAGTTTAAGTGCCACTAATCCTTTATCAACTGTGATAGGTGACTATGAATCGGCTTACCGATATGAAGAGCCTAGAGAAAAAGAAGACACTTTACTTAGTTTAGAGATGACTTTAGATTTAGGGTTTGCGGAACTAACTTCAGCCACGGGTTACTCAGAGTTTGAAGCCGACGGTCAACGTGATCAAACTGATTTACTTATCCGTTTAGATTACAGTTACGAAGAATTCCCAGGCTTTTCAGCATTTACCCGCGAATTGGATGATGCGACAAACTTCACCCAAGAAATTCGCTTAGTGTCAACGGCTGACTCGCCGCTAACGTGGATTGTTGGTGGTTATTATAATAAGTTTGAAAAAACGGAAGATAGTCGTGAGTTTACCCCTGGCTTCGATCAATATGCCGTTGATAACTGGGGCGCAAACCAACTTCGTCCAGACTCGTTAGAGTATTTATCAATTGTAAAAGAAGAAGTTACGGAATCAGCACTTTTTGGTGAAGTTACTTATAGCGTTACCGATAAACTAACGCTGATGGCGGGTGCACGTTTTTATGACTATGAAGTTAACTCTTCTTCTGCCATTGATTTACCTTTGTACTATACGCTATTTGGTGACTATGCTGCCGATGAAGTTAATCTAGACTTCAAAAGCACGCCTAAGGCAGCAGATGACGGTAGCTTATTTAAAATAAATGCTAGCTATCAATTTAGCGATGATGTTATGGCTTACACGACTATTAGTGAAGGTTTTAGAGTAGGTGGCGCTAACGGTGTTGCTGCCTGTCCTGATGATGTAGCAAGCTCTGACATTCAAAATGTTTGTGCGTTGCCTAACGAAGCGCTCTATGAAGCTGATACCACCACTAACTATGAGCTAGGTTTTAAAAGTACCTGGTTTAATAATAAATTACACTTCAACGCCGCCTTATTTAGAGTTGAGTGGGACAACGCGCAAGTCGCCGGTGCCACTTTTTATGGCCAACAAACCATTACCAGTAACGCTGCAACAGCTGAGGCTAAAGGGATTGAAATTTCAACCCGTGCCATGTTGTCTGATAGTCTAATTGCCTATGCGACTTACGCTTACACCAATGCAGAGTTAACCAAAGACGCGCCATTCTTGTTTAAAGTATTAAGCCAAAGTGAAATTGACGCCGGTGTACAGCAAGATTATTACGACGGTAAAGATGGTGACCGTTTACCTGGCTCACCTGAGCAACAGTTTTCATTAGGTGCAACGTACTCAACAGAAGTATTTGACGATACCGCTTTAGACATTAACTATGGTTTAACCTATCAAAGCGATGTTTACTCTAAAGTTGGTTTAAAAGCGGATGGCGAAGCACTGCCAGGTTATGCTTTATCTAATATCTCAGCTAGGTTTTCTAAAGACGAATGGTCGGTAACTTTATACGTTGACAATATGTTCGACAAATATGCTTATAGCTCAGTGCGTAGAGATAAAGGCGATATTGGTTTAGCTACGTTTCCGGCAATGAACACTAATGATGCTAGTCTGCAACGTAACTATGGCCACTACTTGATCACACCACGAACTGCTGGTGTACGTTTTGAGTATATGTTTGATTTATAATGTTATACCTAAAGAGCAGGAGGTCGACTAGCGATACTTTAAAGGCTTAATGCCTTAACTTTTTATTACAGTAGTATTAAAGGTTTTCCTTCAGGTATTATTCCAATAAAGTGGGATAATACCTTTTTTTTAACGTTAAAATGGCGTCAGTATGAATATTTCAAATCAAATCAATAGTGCCCAAAAATATATTGAAACTAAGCAATATAAGCAGGCACACCAATGTCTTATTGAGCTGTTACAATTTGATAAATATCAGGCTGATGGCTATTTCCTCTTAGCTATTATTGCTAGTGAGCACGGTAATTTTAAAAAAGCCATTGTGTTGATAGAGCAAGCAATGGTTTTAGCCCCAGACAATGCTGAGTATATTGCTCATTTAGCAAAACATTACGCGTTGACCCATGACTATGTAAAAGCTAAAAAGTATTGTCAAAAGGCAGCGTCTTTCGCTCAGCTAAACTCGTTAACGTTAGATACAATTGGCGTCGCCTATAGCAAAATAGGGCTGCATGACTGTGCGATTAAAAACTTTGAGAAAGCAGTAGCATTAGCGCCGAATAATGCTATTTTTCATTTTAACTTAGCCGTCTCACTAAAGTTCACCGGCGATTTTGATTCTTCAAAGTGTGCTTTCGAGAAAACTATTGATTTAGCGCCAAATTATTATAAAGCCTATTCATCACTCTCCAGCCTTGGCGATATTACACCCAAATACCAAGACAAAATACTCAGTTTAGATGTTAACAAGCTTCTGCCTGATGAAGCTTTGTATGTTGGTCACGCCCAAGCGAGAATATATGAAAAGCAAAAGGAATATAATAAGGCTTTTCAAACGCTTAATAATGCAAAAAAAGAAAAAATTGCACAGCTTGATTACAGTGTTGAAGATGACAAAAAACTGTTTTTACACTTGAAATCGGTATTTAGTCAGCAACAGGCTAGCCAAGTGAATGATGTTGTCGATGAACCAATATTTGTTGTTGGTATGCCTCGATCTGGCACCACTTTGGTCGAGCGTATATTATCTAACCATGCTGATGTTACTAGCGCTGGAGAATTGCAAAACTTCGGTCTTTTAGTGAAAGAATTGTCGGCCACACCATCGCCGTTTGTTATAGACCCAGACACTATCGATGCGGCGAGTAGTATTGACTTTAAAGCACTTGCCGAACGTTATGTTGCTAGCACTCGTTTTATTACAGGTGCTACAGCTCGATTTGTTGATAAGATGCCGCTGAACTTCCTTTATGTTGGCTTTATTGTGGCAGCTTTTCCGCATGCGAAAATAGTGTGTTTAGACCGTAATCCTCTTGATTCAATTGTCAGTAATTTTAGGCAGTTATTTTCAGTTAATTTTTCATATTATAATTATGCTTATGACCTAGAAACAACGACTGAGTATTATTTACTATTTAAAGACTTAATTGCTTTTTGGCAAGACAAGTATCCGCAAAATTTCTATGTGGTGAACTATCAAACGTTAGTTAACTCGCCCGTTAAAGAAGCAAAAAAACTTGTTAGTTTTTGTCAGCTGTCTTGGCAAGACAGTTTAGTGAACATTGAAAATAATACTGCGCCCGTAGCTACAGCTAGTGCTGTGCAAGTTAGAAGTCCAATCAATAATAAATCTATCGGTAATTGGCAAAGGTACAGTTTTTGTTTAGAAAAGGTGATTGCAAGATTGCAGACTTCTGGTGTTTTAATCGACTAGTACTTTGGTTGTTGCAAATGCATATTAATTAACGAAGCGTGATGTTTTTCAATACGAGTCGAAAGGCTATGGATGTTTTTCAACATAACTGTATTAAAGTAGGTGAAATAAAATAATTACATCGCGCTATTTTCGCCTTATTACTCTTAAAAATTAGCCTATTATAATAGAGGTAAAAATGAGATCCAAACAACCGTAAGTAGTAATGTTCTTATTTTAATACCAGCATTAAACCTTACAAAAAGTATAGGTATTTGCTATTAGATCTTGGAGTTTATAACGTAGTAGTAACTTTAATCAGCTGGTATTTAATTGAACTATACTTTCAGGCTAAATATGCGGTTTTTAAAGTTGATTCAATTAATTATAGGAGACACGATGTCTAACAATGACAAAAATTTATTAGAACGTGGTTTAGACAACATACAGCCACAGCTTTCCAGTTTCATCCGCGCCCAAACAACGTCGAGTTTATTTCTTCTGCTGTCGACCATTGTTGCGCTATGGTGGGCTAACTCAATTTATTCTGCAAGCTATGTAAATTTAGTGCATACGCCAATTGGCTTACTTTTCGGCGATTTCGAATTTAAAGCGTCGCTTAAGCATATTATTAATGACGGCTTAATGGTGATATTCTTTTTCTTGCTGGGCCTGGAGATCAAACGTGAAGTATTGGTGGGAGATTTAGCCCAACCAGAAAATCGACGAATGCTAATTTTATGTGCACTAGGCGGCATGATGTGCCCAGCATTAATATATTACCTCTTCAATTACTCGCTTGACTCACAAATTGGCTGGGGCATTCCAATGGCCACCGACACCGCTTTTGCGTTAGGTGTGCTAACTATTGTAAGAAAACACATACCTGCCAGCCTTTTAGCCTTTATTGTAGGTCTTGCTATTGTAGATGATGTTGGCGCAATTCTGGTAATTGCTATTTTTTATACCGAGCAAATTTCGGTTATGCACTTGTCGAGCGCATTCGCACTGATTGCTTTTCTTGGCGTTGCCAATTATGCCGGTGTCAGACAACCGCTGTTTTATATTGTGGTAAGTATTATTACTTGGTTACTGATGCTAAAAACTGGGGTTCACCCAACCGTTGCGGGGGTTGCCATTGCTTTAACTGTGCCTGCCAGACCCGAAGTTGCCTCAGGTAAATTGCTTAAAAAAGCCAAATCTATCATTCAATCTATTGAAGAAAAGCCAAAATCGGTAGATGTGCTAGGTAATAAAGACGATCATGAAAAAGTGCTGCAAGTGCGTGATGTAGCAGAAGAAGCGAGTACACCATTGCGCCGATGGGAGGACGCACTGCACTTACCGGTTTCGCTCTTTATTTTACCTATTTTCGCGTTAACCAATGCTGGTGTAGTAGTCAGCATGAGTTCCTTTGGCGAAAGTTTACAAAGCCCAATTGGCTTAGGCATAATTTCTGGTTTAGTTTTGGGTAAATTTATTGGCATATCAGGCATGTGTTGGATAGCGCTTCGATATAAATTGGGCAGTTTACCCAATAGCGTTAATTTTCAACATGTTGTCGGCGCTTCGCTCATCACGGGGATTGGTTTTACAATGTCGACCTTTATTGCAATGTTAGGCTTTGACGGCCAACCTGAGCAACTACAATTTGCTAAAACAGCGATACTCATAGGCTCTGTGCTTGCAGCTGCACTTGGTGCTATATATTTAAGAGTAATCGCTACAAAAACAGATAATGCCTCGCTTAGTTAGCTTAGTGGTCTGGAAATTCGACTCACAATCTTGTTAAGTTAATAAACAAGATTGTGAGAGCGATATTTAGTGATGGGATTTTTTTAATATTATTTAATGACTATTTCATTAGACATTAAACATAAGACATTAGCCTGAAGCCATGGCTAATATGGTTTTAATGTCTAAGGTTTCTTGGTATTGCACAAAGCCTTTAGTGCATTTCATTCTGGCTAATACAGCCATTCTATCTGAAAGTTCATTACCTTCATTGTTCGAATGACCTTTAACATGGCTAATAATTAAATTGCTTTTAAGTGCTTGGTAAAGCGTAAAACATTGCTTTATTACTTCAAGGTTTTTAATTTCTTCGCCTTTACCACGTGTCCAGCCTTTCGCTTGCCATCCTTTTGCCCATTTAGTAATACAGTCAATTGAATACTTAGAATCAGACAGTACTTGTACTGTTTTACCTTGTGCAATATGGCCTTGAGCATATTTAAAAGCGGCCAGCATGCCGTTAAGCTCTGCAGTATTGTTCGTGCCCATAGGTTCGTATAAACCGTACCAAAGTTCTACTAAATTTTGCTTGTGATAAACCGCCATGCCCGTACCAGACTTACCTGGATTTGGGGAACATGCGCCATCGCAATAGATATTAATGTCGGCTAATTTTGCTGTTGCAGGCTGAGAATCAGCTTTAACATAAGCGGCGGAAGCTGCAGGCTTAGCAGTACCACCTTTGCTCATCGAACGCTTGGTTAACGCTTTAGTATAAGTAGATTGAAAAGCTGCATCAGCTTCAGCCTTTGATGGAAACCCCATATACTGTGCATCTGCGCGTCCTTGAGTATGGCTTTTAACATCATTCCACTGTTCAAATACGCCTGTTTTCGCGCCTTTCCATACAACGTAATATTTTTTACTCATAAAATGTAAACCGTAACCTTAATATATTAATCTTAATTAGTTTTTTTGTTGTTTTTAACTGACCAAACTACTAACAATACACCCGCGATAAAAAATGGAATACTCAGCATTTGTCCTGCCGTTAACGCAATGTCAGCGGTATAGGCAGCTTGTTTTTCTTTCAACATTTCAATAAGAAAGCGGGCAGTAAAAATTAAAATTAAGAAAATACCTAAAATAGAACCTTTTGGTGTTTGTGCTTTTTTAAGTTTATAAATAAACATCAACACAAAAAATACACTTAAATAAGCAAAAGCTTCGTAGAGCTGAGAAGGGTGGCGAGCAATGTTATCGATACGTGCGAAAATTACGGCCCAAGGTACATTGCTTGGTGTGCCTAAAATCTCTGAGTTTACAAAATTTGCACTACGTACAAAAAAGCCAAATAACGCAGTACAAATAGCAAGGCGGTCTAACAACCACATAAAGTTCATTTGATATTTTTTACTGTAAAGTCCTGCCGCGATAATAGCGCCTAGGCCGCCACCATGACTGGCTAAACCACCTTCCCATATCGCAAGTATTTTCAGTGGGTTAGCAAAGTAATAGCCTGGTTCGTAGAAAAAACAATGGCCTAAACGAGCGCCAACAATTACGCCAACAACGATATAAACCAGTAAGTTATCAAGAGCAGCTAGGTCTTGTTTTTCGGTTTGAAAAATCCATTTCATAACCTGCAAGCCAGATAAAATTGCAATAGCAAATAACAAACCGTACCAATGAATGGTTAATGGACCTACGGAAAAAAATACGGGATCTAAATCCCAAACTAAATGTTGCAAAAGCGTCACCCTTAATATGGCTTATTTATAATGAAGTTGTTGTGCTTAGACGTTTGAATTAGCACTTATTTGCCGACATTCTATCAAGCTAATTGTTGCTGTGGTGAATTAATTTGTTCCAATGCGTTAATGAGTTTATTTGCCCATCTACTCATCTATAAAATAAAAGTATTGCATACGTATTCAAGTGTTTTTTAAAAAGTCAGTTCCCTTTATTTTAAAGCCAACTCGTTAACATCTAATTAATGGCAAAACCTTACTGCGCCGAGTGAAAAACGGTATTAGTTTATTTAAGTGTCGCTCTTTTAAGCAATCACACTAGAAATTGACTGATTTTGAATACGTATGCACACACTGTGCATAGTTTAACGAGCCCTCTATATTAAATTAGCTAAATTAACTAAATAAGTCATAGCTGCAAATAAAAATAAATAAATAAAATAAAAACTCAAGATCAAATAGGGGGAAGTCTATTATGTTTAAATCTAGGCCTAACAAACTTGCATTGGCGATTTCTTGTGGGTTGTTAACTTTAACTGGAGCTGTGCATGCTCAACAAGTTAATGATAAAGAAATTGTAGAAGCACTAAGCGCTGAAAATAAAAGCGTTGTAGAAAAAAGTACGTCAGAAACTACCAATAAAGTATCCACAAGTAATGATGTTGAAGTAATCGAGGTCACCGGTTTTCGACGTTCACTCATCGAATCGATTAACCAAAAGCGCTTTGCAGACACTGTTTCTGAGCAACTAACCGCTGACGATTTAGGAAGTTTGCCAGATGTTTCTATGGCAGATGCATTAACCCGTTTGCCGGGTATTTCAGCAGTAAGAACAGGGGGGCAAGCCGCAGAAATTAACATTAGAGGCATGTCAGGTGGCTTTATTTCCACAACCCTTAATGGCCGTGAACAAGTGTCTACCAGTGGTCAACGTAGTGTTGAGTTTGACCAATATCCCTCAGAGCTAATTTCAAATGCGGCGGTTTATAAGTCGCCGAAAGTATCGCTTATTGAAGGCGGCGTTGCCGGCACTGTAGAGTTAAAAACCGCGAGCCCTTTAAGCAATAAAAAAGAACATACGTTTACGGTAAATGCTCGCGGTATGTACAATGACTTAGCTGGCGATATACCTGATGCAGCCTCTAGCGGTCATCGTTTTAGTGTTTCTTATCAAGGTAAATATTTCGATGAAACGGTAGGTGTTGCGCTAGGGTATGCACGTTTATTTCAACCCAGTGCTACCACACAGTTTGTGGGTTTAGCTTATAGCAAATCTAAAGAGCTTGATGGTGTTGCTGATGATACAGGCGGCCCAGAAAGTTGTGTTGAGTGTGAGTTCATTAGTGAAGGTTTTGAACTTCAACACAAAGGCGGTGAAGAAACCCGTGATGGTTTTGTGGCTACTTTAGAGTGGCAACCAACTGATAACTTTAACTTGAAATTTGACGGCTTCTATTCAAAATTTGACTCAGAAGAATTTGCTCGCGGTTATCGCGTTAAATTAGAAGGAGATCAAGCTGCAATAAGTAACCCTGTTATAGAAAATAATGCCGTAATTGGAGGTTCATTTAACCGGACTTCAAACAGCTCAACCCGCATAGAAATCGTTAATGATGATAATACTGATTATGACGAAGTCACAAGCTTAGGTATCAATGCCGATTGGGATATTACCGAAAGTTTGCACTTGAGCTTTGATGTTTCCTACTCTTCAGCAGAGAGTGAGTTCAAAAATGGTCTTATTTGGGCTTTAGTAGCTGAAGACGCTAATGCAGAGTCGCCTGATTTTGATAACAATGTGTCAATTAACTATTTACTTAATGGTTTAAATTTACCTGACGTTGGTTTAAATCAAGCTGATGCTTTTACCGACTTAAACCGTGTAATGGTCTCTAAATACGGCATATACCCTTATGTGAACAAAGATGAAGTGAGCGCTGTTCGCTTCGACTTTACCTACCAATTAGACAATAACTATTTTTCATCTATTGAAATAGGTGCACGCTACTCTGAGCGTGAATACAGTAATGACCGTGCTGTTTTTGAATATGGCAGTGACAGTGGCTTTAACTTACTAGAGCCGCCTTTAAATATTACACCTGATATGGCAACCGTGGTTAATTGGCAGGGCGATTTTTCTTATTTTCCGAGCTATTTAGCTCTTGATCAAAATGCCGTGCTTAATGCTTGGTTTCCAGGTGGTATTCCACAACCTGTGCAAACTTGGGGACCAACTGCTGGTGGTGTGGTTAATGGCGAAGGTCGTGGCCAAGGCAATACTGACTGGACATTGAAAGAAAGCGGCAAAGTATTTGAAGATATTTTTGCCTTTTACATTATGGCCAATATCGATACTGAAATTGGTGGCTTACCGGTAACAGGTAACATAGGCGTACGTGTTGTTGATACCAAGCAATCAGCTACGTCTTTACAAGATGTAGGTGGCGATATTGAACTGGGCGCTCAAAACATTACTGATGAAGTCGGTTTAGTCAATAATCGTTACTTACCCACCGTAATTAGTAATAGCTACACTGATTATTTACCTCAGATGAACTTAAACTTTAAGTTAACTGATAATGATCAAATACGTTTTGCGGCCGCCAAAGTCATGAGTCGACCTAATATTGATCGTTTAGCTTCAAATAGTAGTGTCAATATCAATAAAGTGATTACTGAAAATGGCTCGTTCGCTGAGGTTAGTGGTAACGCAAAAAACAGCCCGCATTTGAAACCATTTTACGCCAATCAATATGACTTATCTTTTGAGAAATACTTTGTTGATACCGATGGTTCATTCATTGCGGCTATCTTTTATAAAGACATTGAATCTGCAGGTATTGTTACGCAAACCATCAGTGAATATGACTTTACTGGAAATGGTTTAGTGGTGCCAGATGAATTTATTGACCCCTTAAGTGGTGTGCCGTTAACCATACGTAATGGTAATTTTGAAACCGCATTTAACGATAACAAAGGTGGCTATATTAAGGGTGTGGAAGTTGCTTACACGCAAATATTTTCATTCCTTCCTGATTTATGGTCGGGCTTAGGTTTTACTGCCAGTTACTCTCATACCAAAAGTGAAATACAGCAAATATCACAATTAGGTGCGCAAAACTTACCTATTTCATTGCCAGGATTATCAGAAAACGTGATTCAAACCACGGTGTTTTGGGAATACCAAGGATTTGAAACTCGGGTTAATTTACGTTACCGCGATGCCTTTGTTTCTGAACAAGTGGCTGTTGAAGCGCAAACCGTAAATTACGATGACGAAATGATCATCGACTATCAAGCATCTTACCAAATCAATGAAAATTTTGGTGCTGTATTCCAAATCAATAATGTAACCGACGAACCTACAAAAAGTTATTTTGGCTTTGAAGCACAAACAGGCACGTTGCAGTATTTTGGTCGTCAATTCTTTCTGGGGCTAACTTATGCGTTATAAGCACCGAATTAATGGAGTAAATTTCATGTCTAATAAAAATTCAATGTTAAAGCTGCTGGCGATAACATTATTCTCATTCGTTTTATCTGCCTGTGGTGGTGCTGAAAGTACTAAGTCAGGTCAAAACTTATTAACCTGTGATGTACCAATGGTGCCCAATGCCAGTGGTGATGCATGTATTGCACCTGAGCCAATTCAGTGCCCAGTGCCTACGGTTCCAGATGCTAAAAATGAGTCTTGTGTGGTAGGTGTTGATCCCGAAGCTCCCGCTCCGGTGTTCTTTCCAAGTGAAAGCCAAGCGGTACTTTATTTTAATCGAGCAGATGGTGCTTATGATGAATACAAACTGCATAATTGGAATACGCCAGAATGTGACGCCTATGCTGCTGACTCTATAGCAGCAAGCTGGGATAGTGGGCTTGTTCATACCGGTGTAGATCCTAATTATGGCGCATATTGGGTGTTAAACTTGATTGATGACTTTACTGAATGTGGTAATTTTATTATTCATAAAGGCACCGATGATGCCGGCAAAGAAATGGGCGGTGGTGATTTTAGAATGCCACTTAAACAAGATGATGCCACTTATCAACGAATGAATTTTACTTTCTCTGGTGTTGCCTCTGTTTTTGAATACCCGTTGGTTTCACTTGGTAAGCAACCGCTTAAAATCTCAGGCTTTGCTGCACATTGGATTGATAGCAATACTTTTGTGTGGAATACACCTGAAGAAGTTACTAGCGTTAAGCTTCATCACTCAGTTAATGCCGATATCATCGCGAATGATGAAGATGTTGTTAGCGGTACTGTTGTGTCATTAACAGCAACAACATTGTCAGATGAGCAAAAAGCATTAGCGGTACAAGTTGCCGAGTGGCCAGCTTTTTCAGCCGACATTGATGCCCAAACAGCTAAAGCATTACTTAAAAATCAATTAGTGCTGGTAGGCTACAACACTGAAGATAAAGCGATTACGGCTACTTATGTACAAACAGCTAAAGTATTAGACGGCTTATATACACAAGGTGATGCTGATGCGAATGAAGCAAATTTAGGGCTTAGTTATAATAGCGACGGTGTTAGCGTTTCAGTTTGGGCGCCAACAGCACAAAGTGTCACTATTAATATCTATGATGCCGATAAAACTAAGTTAAATAGTGCGCTAATGACCGAAGATTCCCATACGGGTATTTGGTCTTATCAGGGGGCAGCAGACCTTGATCGTATGTTCTATCAGTTTGAATTATCGGTTTATCATTATCAAAACCAAGCGATAGAAACCTTAACCACAACCGACCCATACTCTGTAGGTTTGTCTACCAATGGTGACTTCTCTCAATTTGTAGACTTAGCTGATACTGAGCTTATGCCAGAAGGTTGGGGTGCTGAACAAAATGTTAATGCTATTACTTTTGAAGACGCGGTGATATACGAAGCACATATTCGTGATTTTAGTGCGTTAGATGAAAGCACCGATGTTGCCAACCGAGGTAAATACTTAGCTTTTACCGAAACCAACTCTTTACCGGTGCAGCATTTACAAAAATTGGTTGATAATGGTTTAACACATTTTCATATGTTACCCGCTAACGATATTGCTTCTATTAATGAAGACCCAACTCAGATTGTTGATTTAACCAATACCGTTGCCGAGCTTTGTGTTGTTAAAGCTAACGCGCCAGTTTGTGGTGTAGAAAGCGCTGATAAAACACTACTTTCTGTACTTGAAGGCTATAACACTTATTCTAATGAAGCGGCTGAACTTATTGATGTGTTACGTGATGTAGACAGCTTTAATTGGGGCTACGATCCTAAACATTTTAATGTACCTGATGGCATTTATGCTTCAAACCCTGATGGCGTTGCACGTATTGTAGAAATGAGATCTATGATACAAGCACTGCAAAACTTAGGTTTACGAGTGGTTTTAGACGTAGTTTATAACCATACCAGCGCTGCAGGTATATCAAGTAATTCTGTATTGGACCAAGTTGTACCTGGCTATTACTACAGTCGCGATATCGAATCAGGCGCGGTTATTCAATCAACGTGTTGTAACGACACTGCACTTGAACATCAAATGATGGACAAGTTGATGGTTGATTCGCTGAAAGTTTGGACGCAACATTATAATTTTGACGGCTTCAGGTTCGATATTATGAGCCACGGTAGCAAGTCACAAATGCTTGCTGCTCGAGCTGCTATTCAAGCGATTGATGCCGATACGCATTTTTATGGTGAAGGCTGGACACGTGATGACCGCGGTTTTGAACAGGCCAATCAATTTAACATGGCAGGTACCGAAATAGGTACCTTTAATGACCGACTGCGTGATGGTATTAGGGGCGGAAAGTTCTTCAGTAACAATAGTGATGATAGCGATGTGTTTAAGCAGCAAGATATTATCAAGCTAGGTCTTGCCGGTTCACTTGCCGACTATGTTTTAAAAAGCGCCAGTGGTACCAGTGTTTTAGGTAGTGCATTTTCACCTAATATGTACGCTAAAGACCCTGCTGATGTGGTTAACTATATTTCAAAACACGATAACGAAAGTTTATGGGATCAGTTACAGTTTACCCTAGCGCCTTCTATGGATATGCAAAACAGGGTGAGAGCACAAAACGTTTCTCAAGCTATTGTTTTACTTTCACAAGGTATTCCATTTTTACAAATGGGCGGCGACTTCCTACGTTCTAAATCACTCGACCGTAATACTTATGATGCTGGCGATTGGTACAACTTTGTTGATTTTACTTACAACACTAACAATTGGAATAAGGGCTTACCACTTGATAAAGGCGGACGCAGCGATGAAGAGCTGCTGCGTATAGGTCTTAACGCACAAAGTAACGTTGGCATGAATGAAATATCATTCGCGTCGAGTGTATTTAACGAGTTTTTGAACATACGTACCTCAAGCCCGTTATTTAAATTAACCACCAGTGCAGATATTGTTAACCGTGTTGGTTTTCATAATATCGGGAAAAATCAAACTCAAGGCTTAATCGTGATGAGTATTGATGATGGTACAGGTCTTGATGATTTAGACTCTGCTCATGATGCGATTGTAGTAGTGGTTAATGGCTCAAACACCACATTGTCGCATACCGTCCCTACTGCTCAAGGTTTTAGTTTACATAGCACCCAGTTAACATCGGTTGATAATATTGTTAGCGGTGCCAGCTTTAGTCAAGGCGAAGTTGAAGGTACGTTTACTGTGCCAGCGCTAACAACCGCTGTATTTGTTAAACTACAAGGTGAGCAACAAGGCGCAGGTTTATCGGCAATTGCTACTGCAGGTGCGCCCGATGTAGTGCCTTTTGGTGATACAAGCTTTTATGTTCGTGGTGGTATGAACGACTGGGGTGAAGTTGACTCATTTATTTATTTGGGTGAAGGCGTTTATCAAGCGTCAATTAAATTAACCGCTAACGATTATGAGTTCAAAGTGGCTTCAGGCGATTGGTCAACAGTTAACTACGGTGCATCTAGTTCAGGAAACCTAGTTGAAGAAGGTGTTGGTTTCACCTTAGCTTCAGGCGGCGATAATTTAGCCTTAACTATTAGTGCAGACTCAACGTATATCTTTACATTAGATGCCTCTAATATCGAGGCGCCAGTATTAACGGTGAGCAACGAAGAGCCTTTTGTTGGAACAACCGTGTTTATTCGTGGCGACATGAATGGTTGGAATGAAGCGAACCCGCTAACCTATATTGGTGGTGGTAAATACTCTGCAACATTTAGTGTTGACGCTGATACGTACAGTTTCAAAGTTGCGTCTGCAGATTGGTCAACCGTTAACATGGGCGCACCAGCAAATGATACCGAAGTGTTATTAGCAGAGCAGCAAGCATTATTATCAGGCAGTAACGATAATTTAACGATCACAATTCCTACTTCGCAAGAATACACTTTTACTTTTGATGCTTCTGATTTAGATGCACCAACTCTATCGGTGCATAAATCGCAAATGTTTGAAGACAGCACCGTCTATATTCGTGGCGATATGAACGGTTGGGGCGAAGTTGATATATTAACGTATCAAGGTAATGCCAGTTATTCAGTAGAAATTGCATTAACTGCAGCCAGTTATGGTTTTAAAGTGGCCTCAGCCGATTGGTCAACATTTAACATAGGCGCTGGCGACAGTGGTGGAGTTGTTAATCTTGATCAACCATTAACGCTACTGCGCGATTCAAATGATAATTTATCATTTGTTGCAGACGAAGAGGCGACTTATATATTTACCGTAACAGGGCCTAATCCAAGCGCTCCAACGGTAACGGTATCGAAAAAGTTGTAGTGTTATCACCCTTTTTTGAACCAATTTTTTAACTTTTGAACCAATACTATAATTTTTTGAACTGATAAAAAGTAAAATTAAAGGTAATTAACAAGATTAAAACGCGCTAGCTTGCTAGCGCGTTTTTTGTTTTTCAAGGTGTATGTTTATTCTTCGAGGTATACCAATAAATAACTTCTGTTCTGCATACGTATTCAAAATGAGTCACTCAAGCATTAAATTCATACATAGTTAACTCAACAACCTAAAACTTAACTTATTAATACATCAAAAGTGAAAATGTTATTTTATGATGTTTTTTATTTTAGTTACTGTATATAAAGGATATTTTAAGTTTTTTGTTGGTAGGGATTTTAACCAAACTGCATTTGTTGATATAAATTAGCAAATGTAATTATTCATTTGTTAAGTATTAACTACTCGTGAACATTATATTTTTTTTCGTTAGCCGTTACGAGCACATGATGAATACGTATGTAAAGTGTATTCATCATCAAGCGTCCGCTTTATATTAGAATCATCTGCAAAAATATGCAGAGTAAAACCAAATTAACGAGATCAGCGACGGATCGCTGAATAATAATTAAAGCACGGATGTATAGGGGAGTTCACCAATGTTAAATTTCAAACCTAGCCGAGTAACTTTGGCTTTGCTATCAAGCGGTTTCATGGCGCTAAGTATGCCTGCTCTTGCTGAAGAAGTTGCCGCTAAAACAGCGAAAGAAAAAGAAGTAGAAATCATCACAGTTACCGGTATTCGTGGAAGCTTACAGCGAGCCCAAGCCATTAAAATGAGTTCAAACTCTATCGTTGAAGTACTATCTGCCGAAGACATTGGTAAATTACCCGATACAAGTATTGCAGAATCATTAGCACGACTTCCTGGAGTAACCGGTGAAAGACGAAATGGGCGAACCAGTGGTTTATCTGTTCGTGGTTTTAATGAAAACTATGTAGGCACCTCACTAAATGGTCGTGAATTACTCGGCATGGGTGATAACCGCGGCGTAGAATACGATTTATATCCAACTGAAATTGTTTCAAACGTTGTGGTTTATAAAACGCCTGAAGCGGGTTTAGTTTCTCAAGGTATTGGTGGAACGGTTGATTTACAAACGGTAAGCCCATTAACGTCTGATCCTGTTATGGTTTTTAATGCCAATTTCGAACAAAACAAACGCGACTCTGCCAACCCCGATTATGACAATGACGGTCACCGCTTTTCATTTAACTTCGTCGATAAATTTATGGACGATACCTTAGGTGTTGCCCTTGTTGTATCTTCAATTGAAACACCACGCCAAGAAGAAAACTTCCGCGGATGGGGCTACCCAGAAGTAGGTTTCGAGTCATGTGATGAAAACGGTGAAAATTGCATTAAGCGAAAAGATTCGGCTGGAAATGATATTGAACCATCAACAAAAGTTTTAGGCGGCCACGACTCGTTTTCTCGTTCAGCGTTGTTAGAGCGAGACTCTATTGCCGCTATTATCGAATATGCACCGAGTGACGATTTAAAAATTCAGTTTGACGCGCTATACATCGATTTCAGCGAAAATGACGTACGCCGAGGTCTTGAAGAGGGCGGTCCAATATGGGGCGGCGCTAACTTCACCGCAAATCCGGTTGAAAATGGTTTAATAACGTCTGGTAATTGGGATGGCTTTCATTCAGTAGTGCGTAACGACGCACGTACCCAAGATTCAGAATTAACCACTTTTGGTTTAAATATTGAATATGACATAAACGAAAACTGGTCAGCAGAGTTAGATATTTCAACAGGCTCAGTTGAAAAATCTATTATCGATGTTGAAAGTTACTCGGGTGTTGGTCGTGCTGGTATTGACGGTCGCCCAAGCGCCGCTCGTGCTTGGCAAATGACATCAACAGGTGTTATGTACAACGATCACCCAACGTTGCCGGGTGTTGATTATACCGACGAAAGTTTAATGCGTTTAGCAGGGCCTCAAGCTTGGGGGGCGCCTATCATTGGTAGTGACGCTCAAGATGGCTTTATTAATCGCCCTGAATTCGAAGAAGACTTAGACAGTGTTCGCCTACAAGTTAATGGTTTATTAGAGTACGGTATTATTTCAGGTGTTGAAGCTGGTGTTCGTTACTCTGACCGTAAAAAAGAAAAAGTTAATGAAGGCGACTATTTAACTGCTCCTGAGTACCCAGGAGACGGTCCAATTCCTAACGTTTTAGGCGTTACTAATTTAGACTTTATTGGTATCAATGGCGTACTTGCATACGATAGTTTAAGTTTATATAAAAACGGCTACTACACTGCAACAGCAGCATCATTGGTTCAAACCGACAGACTTGGCGATACTTATACCGTAGAAGAAGAGCAATTATCTGCTTATGTAAAACTAAATTTAGAAGCTGAATTTGGCGATATATTCATGACGGGTAATATTGGCTTGCAAGTTGTTGATGTAGAACAAAAATCATCGGGATTTTCAGTGCTTGATAATGCCAATGGTCGTGTCGATGCAAGAGTTGTAACCGGTGGAGACTCTTATACCGACATTTTACCTACCTTGAACTTAAGCTTTGAAATTGCAGAAAATCAGTTTATTCGTACGGCTATGGGTAAAGTATTAAGTCGTCCACGTATGGATGATATGAAACCGAATAATCGTGTTACATTCGGCTTTAACGATTCGCAAATTACGAGCTCAGATATTGAGAATAGTCCATGGTCTGGCGCTTCTGGTAATGCATCTCTTAAGCCATTAGAAGCAAATCAGTTTGACTTATCATACGAAAATTATTTCACCGACGATGGTTATTTTGCAGCAACTTTCTTCTTTAAAGATTTAAAAAACTGGCATAGAAGTGGAAAAACGGTAACAGATTTCTCAGAGTTTTATATCCCGGGTTATCATCAAGGCTCAGAAGGGCAAACTCCTGCAAGTTTTGTCGGCTTCGTTGACTCAACTGAAGACGGTTTAACAGGGTTTGTAAGAGGCTATGAATTACAAGCCAGTGTGCCATTTCGTTTATTCCACGAAAGCTTAGACGGTTTTGGTATGGCAATTAGCGGCACATTCCTCGACGGTGAGTTAGATGACGGCGGCAGAATTCCGGGTTTATCTGAAGAAAGTTACTCGTTAACGGCGTACTATGAATACAAAGGTTTTGAAATTCGTATTGCCGGTACTAAACGCGATGAGTTTGTTACTGAAACACGCGGCCAAAGTTTAGCTTTAGTTGCTACTGAAGATTTAGGCTCAGAAATTTGGGACGCGCAAATTAGCTATGACTTTAAAGACTCTGGTATAGAGTCACTTGAAGGATTACGTATAACCTTGCAAGCACAAAACTTAACTGATGAAGATACGATACAAGCTGAAGCAAGTGATTCACGCCAAATTACGTCTTATCAATCGTTTGGTGCAAACTACTCGTTAGGTCTTAATTACAAGTTTTAATTAGCCAGTGTAATTAGTTAAACGTATGTAAAATTAAAACCTGCTAGGCTTCTGGCAGGTTTTATTATTTGTACTCCAATATAGTTTTATACTGAATCAATGCAGTGGTAATAAGTAGAGAATTACACATGACAAATAAAATTAAAAAAGTGGTTGTTCTAGGTGGTGGTACTGCGGGTTGGATGTCAGCCTCGTTAATTAAAAAGCTCATGGGCAAGACAATTGACGTTGAATTGGTTGAGTCAGAAGACATAGCCAGCGTTGGTGTAGGAGAAGCCACTATTCCTCCTATTCGTTTATTCAACAGCGTACTTGGTATCAACGAAGCAGAGTTTTTACGTGAGACTAAAGCGACTATAAAACTTGGTATTAAATTTGAAAACTGGAAAAACACCGAAGAAAGTTATTTTCATACCTTTGGTGCAGCAGGAAAAAGCCTACCTTTTTGCCATTTTCATCATTATTTAAAACGAGCACAAGATGCTGGCTTAAAAGATAATTTATGGGATTACGACCTTAATTACTTATGTGCAACCCAAGGCAAGTTTGCACAAATAAAATCAAAAGACCCAATAATTGATATTCCTTACGCCTTTCATTTTGATGCTGGTTTATACGCACAATTTTTAAGAAAGTTTAGCGAAAAAATAGGTGTTAAACGCACAGAAGGCATGGTCGAAAATGTTGAACAGTGCAACAAAACGGGCAACGTAACATCATTACAATTAAAAAGCGGTGATGTAATAAAGGGCGATTTATTTATAGACTGCTCAGGCTTTCGAGGCTTGTTAATTGAACAAACGCTAAATACCGGATATGAAGACTGGGGCCATTGGCTACCTTGTGACCGAGCCGTTGCTGTAGCCTCTAAAAGGTTTGAGAAAACCGTTCCTTATACTCGCTCGATTGCTCATGCTGGCGGCTGGCAATGGCGTATACCTTTGCAGCATCGCAATGGTAACGGTTTAGTTTATAGCAGCAAACACTATAGCGATGAGCAAGCCAAAGCACTGTTATTAGCCAATATAGAATCAGAGCCTTTGGCTGAACCTCGCGTTATAAAATTTACCACTGGCCGTCGACGTAAACAGTGGCATAAAAATGTGATTGCGGTCGGGCTATCGAGTGGGTTTTTAGAGCCGCTTGAGTCAACGAGTATTCATTTAATTCAATCAGCCATTGTTCGCCTTATTCATATGTTCCCGCACAACGGCATTAGCGACGCGCAAGTAAATGAATACAATCGCCAATCGAAAGTAGAATATGAACAAATTCGCGACTTTATTATCTTGCATTATCACGTTAACCAAAGAGATGACAGTCAGCTATGGCGTGATTTACGTGCTATGGATGTGCCTGAGTCGTTAACAGCAAAAATTAAACTTTTTCAAGAAACCGGGAAAATTTTCCGTGACCAAAACGACTTGTTTAATGAAGGGTCATGGTTACAAGTCATGTTAGGGCAAGGGATTGAGCAAGAAGATTATCACCCATTAGCCAATGATATGTCTCTTGAACAGCTCACCTCAATGTTAGAGAAAATTAAAGCGATTAAGCACGAGCCACTTTCAAAGTTGCCTAGCCATGACGACTATCTAATCAATTATTGCCGGCTGTAGTCGCTTTAAACGTTAACCACCTTACTGATAATAAATAGCTATTAGGTAAGCGTTAATCGCTTTAACACATAATGTGTAAATTCAAATTTTAATGAAGAGTATCAACATGGAAAAAACAACAATTGGCAGTTCGAATATTGAATCATCACGCCTGATCTACGGTTGTATGCGCATAGCAGGTGACAATACAATTGCAGATAGAAATAAAGGCAAAAAAGCCATAATGGCAGCGTTAGATGCAGGCTATACACACTTTGATCATGCTGATATTTATGGCTCGGGTAATAGTGAAAGCTTGTTTGGTGAACTACTAGCTGAGCAACCTAGCTTGCGTGATAACGTTATACTGACATCAAAAGCCGGTATTCGACCAAAGATAAACGAGCCAAATGCCTACGCACCAACACGTTATGACTTTAGACAAAAATACTTGCTCGACAGTGTTGAAGGCTCTTTAAAACGTTTAAATACCGATTATCTAGACTTGTTTTTACTACATCGCCCCGATTACCTATTTGATGCAAATGAAGTCGCAGAAACTTTCGCCTTGTTAAAAGCCAGCGGTAAAGTAAAACACTTTGGTGTTAGTAACTTTAAACCTTCTCAAGTTGAGCTATTAAAGTCGGCAATGTCGATGCCTTTGTTGGTCAATCAAGTAGAAATTAATATTCACAATATTGATACGTTACTCGATGGCACGCTTGATCAATGTCAACAACACAACATTACGCCTATTGCTTGGTGTCCGTTAGGCGGTGTAGCTTATGCGGCATGGGGTAATACCTTTTCAGCGGCAGACGAGCAACGTATTGCTAGCGAATTAGCCCAACAAAGCGAAAAATATAGCTGTGCACCTTGGCAGGTTATTCTCGCTTGGTTATTAAAGCACCCAAGCAACATTTGTCCAATTATTGGTTCAACAACCCCAGAGCGTATAGTTGCTGCTAAACAATCACTTACAATAGAATATACCCGTGAAGATTGGTATAGATTGTTAGAGTCTAGAAATGGCCAGGCTGTGCCTTAGTCGATAGATAAATTCGTTTTATAGAGTCATTTTATAAAGCCACTTGATAAAGTGCTTGGTGTTAACAGCATAATATATAGTGGCTCTAAATTTATCTGACACCTTTAAATGACAGGGCTTAGCTAAATATTATATTGACAATGCAAGTTTCTGTTCATGTCATAACTGGCTACGCAATTGTTTATAAATACTTTATAGAACGGTTAAATAAGCATATAAGTCATTTAATCTGCTCGTACCTCGCTTATTGTAATCCGCTATTTTATTGCTTCTTAATGAGGTATTTAAGATGGGCTTTACCTTGGATAGTAGTTGTAGAATCTAGTAACTAGTTGATATAAAATAATTTAAATTAATCAACTTGGGATTATTTTCATTAGATCGGATAACGGGCTAGTAACGCCATCAGCGCCACATTCGATCACATGAGTATATATTTGTGTTGTTCTAACGTCAGTATGACCTAATTGCTCCTGAACCGTGCGAATATCAGCACCTCGCTGTAATAAGTGCGTAGCAAAGGAGTGACGTAATGTATGACAAGTAACATTTTTTTCTATACGCGCTTTCTTTGCCGCTTGTTTTACTATTTTTCTTATCGATGTTTCATTTATATGATGTCGTCTAAGCGCATTTACTTCAGGATCTATACTGAGTCTTTTTGAAGGAAATAAATAATGCCATCCGAACTCTTTTCGTGCATTAGGGTACTTCCTACTGAGTGCGAAAGGCAAATACACACCCTGATAATCAGGGTTTTTAGAGTCACAGCTAAAAAGTAGTTCAACGCTATTTATTTGCATCTTTAATGCATCAACAAGCTCTTTTGCCAAAGTCACACAGCGGTTTTTTCCTCCCTTACCTTGCCAAACTCTTACAGTATAAAAATCAAAGTCTATATCTTGTACTCGTAAACGAACAGCTTCCATTAATCGTAGGCCGCTACCATACATAAGTTGACAAATTAATTGATAGTTAGCGTCAATTTGTACAAGCAGTGCTGATACTTCTTTTTGAGTTAGTACGACAGGCAGTTTTTGCTGAATATGGCTTTTATTAAAGTTTAATTCCAATGTTAATTCATTTTTAAGCACATATTTGTACATATACGATAAGGCATTCAATGCTAATGCCTGTGTTTTAGGCGCCACATTGATGACATTAGACAAGTGAGAGAGAAAAGACTCAACCTCATGATTATGGCAAGTGTTAGGGTGCCGCTTATTATTAAAAATGATAAACGCTTTTATCCAATATAAATACGACTCGATAGTGCGTTTAGCATACCTTTTTGTCCACATCTGCTCTTTAATATGGGTAAGAAAAAGAGAACTCATATATTTATCCTTATTTATTTTGTTACGCAATAAGAGGTACTGTATTTTTGTACAGTTTAGTGCGATTTCCTGCTTTCAGCCAATAAAAAGGAAATATTCTCGTTTATGTCTTTAACATAACGAAATGTTTCATTAGTAACTTATTGTAGATATTGAATAAATAAGGTATGTTTTGATTATCTTAAGATATGAAAGAAGGATATTTTCCTTGTTTAAACAAGGATTTTTTCCTCATAATAAGCTGTTAGCATGCTAGGAATTATGTGCATCAATCTAGATTCATTTGAAATTTTAAATCTTGTGTTAGGGAGCCAATCAAGTTTACCTGATGGAAATCATCAAAATGGTAGTGTTAGCTTTCATATTCAAGATTCAATTATCAAAAATATATGTGTGCGCCTTAGTGAGTTTTACTCTAAAGGCGATATTTACACAGGTGATTTGGTAATTGATGGAGAAATTATTTTGGTAAATACTCAATTCCAACCTGAAACAATTCGGCATAAATTCTTAATGCAGACTGAACATTGGGATGATGGAGTAGAAGTTAATTATCAATTTCAAGTCGCAAACGTTAATATTGAATTTAGTTGGCATTGGCTTGCAGATAACTTAGTGCCAAACTATATCGATATAGAAATTGATTAGTGTAAAAGCATGC
>NZ_BAAJLU010000010.1:0-140769 GCF_057550865.1 Colwellia sp. NW0002-52-1
AGTTTTATAAGTAAGGTCGATAATTAACACATCACTATGATGCTATATGTTGGTAAAAAATTACTTTTTACCAACTAAAAACAGTAAAAACGCAGTGATAAAAGTGATAATAGAATGTTATTAACTCAGTATTTCACCAGAATTATTGTCTTGCTCTGTCAAAAACATCTTGTTTATTCAAGATAATAAACAGCCTGCTCTGGTTAGTTCTGCTTTGTTCTGTTCTATTTCACTTTATAAATAATGCTTTCAGTTACACTACTTCTAGAAACACAGCGCCATTTTAAAGATTATAGCGAAGGCTTATAACGTTTCGATCTCGGCTAAAGCTTGAGTAAACTCAGGAAGCTCTAGTTCAAAACAGTCTTCGTTTTCTTGCCAATTAAGACCAATAATAACGCCATCTTCGAGTAGGTCTTCAACCCAAAACTCCATCCAATCAGCAACAGATATAGCAGCAGGCATATAGTCTGCCCATTCTTCGACACAATGGCTTTTCGCTAATGTCTCGGTTGACCAAAGCGGCATAACTTCTGTATTTTCAAAATTTACTGAGTCAAGTACCACCCAATCTTCGCTATTTTTATCTTGTAGAGCCCAAAACTCTTGTGTGTCTTTAACTTGCTGCAAAAATGACTTTACTGTTATATCTGTACTCATTGGTTTAATTACCTTAATAACGTTTTTGATATTATACGTGAATTATAATGCTAGCGACTAGCTTGTTGTAACACTAATATACTCATCAGGTATTGCTGACATTAATCGCGATAAATTAGCTTGTGAGTTTTGAGGTGCTAGCCAGGCGTTTATGCTATCAGGTAAAATAAATACCGGCATACGATGATGATACTGCTCGCACAACTGGTTCGGTTTAGTGGTTAATGTTACCACTTGAGGCGGTGTGTTGAAGTTATGATAGCTCACTCCCGCCATAAACAAAGGAATATTCTGTGAATGACTAAAATAATATTTTTGTTTTTTACTGCCCTCTTTTCGCCACTCATACCAACCACTTACAGGAATTAAACACCGATGTGCAACAAAGGCTTTCGCAAAGGTGGGTTTAATGGCAACGGTTTCACTTTGCGCATTTATTAATAAACGTTTCGACCACGAAGGTTGAATGCCCCACTGCATATTAACTTGGCTAACATGTTCATTACTTTGCACTATGGTCGATAACAACTCACTTGGAGATAAGTTATCATTACTTTCGCTGTGAAAATTTAAGCCTATGGTGTCGCTAACAATCTTGCATAACGAAGTGTTAATAATGTTGAGCCTGCCACACATATTATTTTCCTTAATTATTGTTGAAGCGCCGAGATAGTATTAAAGATCAGCCTTGATACTAAATTTTAAAATACCTTTTAAACTAATTATGCTGTCGGTACAAATTAGAGTATACCTATTAAATAAGTCATCTGCTAAGCTGCAACGATAAGATAGATAAAGAACAGATAATTCATTGAAAATTGAAATTATAAATAACATTTCAGATATTGCTGAACAAGATTGGCAACGACTTAATACTCAACCGTCAGTATTCTCAAATTATCAATTTTTTCAGTGCTTAGAAAGCAGTGGTTCAGTATCTGCTGCTCAGGGCTGGCAACCTCATCACTTACAATTTCGAAATAACAAGAGTAATCAAGTTAATGCGCTATTGCCCATGTACGTTAAATCGCACTCATGGGGAGAATATGTTTTTGATTGGGCATGGGCTGACGCTTATCAACAACATAATGTTCCCTATTATCCGAAATTAGTTGCTACTGCACCTTTTACACCCGTTACCAGTAATAAACTTTTGTCTGATGAAATTGTACTTGCAGACACTTTTGATATATTGACTCAGCTTTGTCAGCAGCAGTCATTAAATAGCTGGCACATATTATATTGCTCGCCTGCCGAGTATAAAGCAGAAGATGTCTACCAACGCAATACCGTACAGTTTCATTGGCTTAATCGTAACTATCGAGATTTTGATGAATTTCTATCGCGCTTTACGGCCAGAAAAAGAAAAAACACCCGTAAAGAGCGTCTTTCAATCAGCCAACAAAACATTGAAGTTCGGCGCGTACTAGGTAAAGATATCAGTAAAAATGAGTTAGATTTCTTCTACTTAACTTATCAATTAACCTATATAAGACGGGGACATACGCCGCATTTGTCTTTTGAGTTTTTTCAAGCAATTATAGAAAAGTTACCTGAGAACATATTGTTAATTATTGCCCAATGCAATGGCGAAGACATTGCCTGTGCTTGGTTCTTTTTTGACGAGCAAACGTTATATGGCCGTTATTGGGGCTGCACCAAATCGTACAACAACTTGCATTTTGAATTGTGCTACTACCAAGGAATAGAATTCTGCATAGAGAACAAACTCGCTTTATTCCACCCAGGCACACAAGGTGAGCATAAAATACAACGTGGTTTTGAACCAAAACTCACCACTTCTTATCATTGGATTAAACATGACGGATTTAGACCTGCAATTAAAGCCTTTTGTTTACAAGAACAACAGCAAATGCGAGCTTATCAAGCGCAGTGTATGCAGTTACTTCCGTTTAATTCAAACGATGAAAATAGATAACAATAGATAACAATAGATAACAATAGATAACAATAGATAACAATAGATAACAACGCCACAGATAAAATAAATAAAAATTTGCACATTAAATTTAATAAAACATTGAGCATAAAATCATGAATAAACCTTTCTCACAAGCATGTGAAAATAATAAATCACCGATACTCGCCCTATTAACTCAAGCCTTGAGTAAATGTAAGACCGTATTAGAAGTTGGCTCTGGCACTGGACAACATGCGGTATATTTTGCGCCAAATATGACATGGTTAAGCTGGCAAACCAGTGATATACTTATAAATCATCAAGGTATTAGTCAATGGTTACAGGAGTATCCTGCCGGGAATTTACTCTCGCCCATTGAGCTTGATCTTAACCACCCATGGCCCATTGAAAAAGTTGACGCTATTTACACCGCCAATACATTACACATTGTCAGTTGGCCATTAGTGCAAGCCTTCTTTAAAGGCGTATCACAACATTTAAACCTGCAAGGTAAACTCTGTATTTATGGCCCTTTTAATTATCAAGGCCAATACAGTAGTGAAAGTAATGCCAGTTTTGACATTTGGCTTAAAGAGCGTGATAACGAAAGTGCCATTCGCGATTTTGAAGCTATAGTAGCACTTGCTGAACAAGCGGGTTTGACGCTAGAAAATGATCACGCCATGCCGGCTAATAATCGTTTACTGGAATTTTCGAAGACAAACTAGAGTAGATATTTATTAAAATAATACCGTAGAAATGAAAATGCGCTAATAAAAAACTAGCGCATTATTAATACTTTATAGTTAACCCCAAAGTTTAAAATAAAATTAAGTATTTAAAGACAAATCAAAAACTTAAAGTTAAATCAACTGTTGAAATCAAGCCTAAATAAATACCTAAGCTTACATGTCTAGTCTGGAGTCTTTACCGTAATTTCAATGGCTTTAGCATCGCCGGCCAACCATTTTTGTAAATACACACTCCCTACAGCTTCAGCTTTACCGGGCTCTGGCACTTCTTTGAAACGGATACTATTTTTGTTTTCTTTCTCGAAAACAAGTTTCACATTAACTTCGGGCATTATATTGTCCTGTATTTTGACTTTCGCTGTGTAGGTTAATTATTACTATTTCTTAAGCTAAGTCTAAACGCGCAACTAACCACGAAGCAATATCACGAATTTCCGTCGGATGAACACTATGCGCCATCGGGTATGTTTTCCAAGTTACTGGATAGTTTTTCTCATTTAATAATTTATTCGCCATTTTACCTACACTTAATGGCACTACATCGTCGTTTTCACCATGAAGTTGCAAAATACTGGTATTGCTATTAGCTTCGCTGAGTTGTTCTGGCAGGGCATCGGCATTGGGTAAGTAGCATGAAAGCGCCATAACGCCAGCAAGCTTTTCAGGATAACGTAAACCCGTAAACATACTAACCACACCACCTTGACTAAAGCCGGCTAAAACAATACGACTTGCCGGAATACCCGCTAAAATTTGCTCAGCAATTAAAGCATGTACTTTAACTTCAGACTCAAGCACACCTTGCATATCAGCACGGTTATGCAAATCCATACTTTTAATGTCGTACCATGAACGCATTACATAACCTTGGTTAATGGTTACTGGTTGCTCTGGTGCATGTGGGAAAATAAAACGTACCGCATGATTTTTAGGTAAACCTAGCTCTGGCACAATGGGTGAAAATCCAGCGCCTGAATCGCCTAAGCCGTGTAACCAAATAACACAGGCGGTAGCAGGTAAAGTTGGTTCGATGGTAATTCGTTCTAATGGGGCAGCAGACATGCTTCTCTCTTTATAATGGTTACAGTAAAAAATGCCGATATCATAACGTGTATAACGCACAATTAAAATATCCGCTAAGGTGAGAAAATAACAATACTACCTTAAGCTATATTCAGCTGTTGGTTTTATTCTGCGAATTTGATTGAAACTATGACTTAACACTCATAAAGTAGTTAGCCTAAGCTTGTTTACACTTCGGATAAATTCGAGCCAAAACAAAGCTAAAACAAATTTATTAAGGCAGAGACCAAATAAAAACAATGACATTAGCCAAGAAAGTTTACCTAAGCGTCGCCCTATTATTTAGCTTATTTATTATCGCTTTTATGACGTTTTACGTTGCCCGTGTA
Source organism: Colwellia sp. NW0002-52-1 (assembly GCF_057550865.1). Taxonomy (NCBI): domain Bacteria; kingdom Pseudomonadati; phylum Pseudomonadota; class Gammaproteobacteria; order Alteromonadales; family Colwelliaceae; genus Colwellia; species Colwellia sp. NW0002-52-1. Next base: position 4,746 of record NZ_BAAJLU010000010.1, read on the forward strand.
GCGATAGTAAAAAGCATTTCACAAGAGCAACTAGCGCTATATCAGGCTAATATTTCGTGTCTTGATTTCACCATCGCCAATGACTTAACACTGAACATAAAAAAGCTATGTTTAAAAACTCCGCAAGCTGATTTCGAACTCAACACGGTTAAAGTAAAGTTAGACTTAATTGCTGAGCAAAAAATTAAACATGTAGAGATTAGGTCTATGTCAATCGATGCTAACACAGCCCTACTCGATGCATTTAAAGAGCAACCAGAGGAAAACAACACGTTAAGTGCTGCACAACGACTTAATATTACCCTTACAAAACTGTCAAAGCTTCAGCTACCTTTTACCCTTAATGTTAATGAGTTTCATTATTCACCATTTAACACCAAAAGTAATAGCTATAGCGGTAAGTTTTCAGCTACCAACACCAACTTGCAATTAGCGTTAAAAGACCCGCAGCAAAAAACAGTTTTTAGCGCTAACATTTTCGAGCTTAAAAACAAGCAATTTAAAGCTGAAATCATTAGTGATTTAACCCCATTAAAAAACTTTATTTTATCGCATCAACTCCCTTTGCAAGCATCATTGTTAGATACCTTGGCATTAACGACTCTTGAAGGTTTTTTTCAAAGCGATGTAGATTATGATGCAGGAAAATTATCGATTGTAAGTCAGCTAAATAATGTAGCGATTTTATCGACTAAAGGCATTCAAACTAGCGGGCCGTTTGCGTTAAGCGGTGCGCTTAATATAAATAGCCAAATAACGCTGCCTTCCACTAGCTTATTATCTGCTAGTGACGAATTAACAAATAAATCTGCTAATGTTGATCTTGAATTTAAAAAGCAGAACCGTTTACAGCTTAAGTTTAGCCCTCAAAATTTACTGGATTATTTAAAGCAAGAGGCGTTTTCAAATGAACTTACCACGCTTTTAGCTGACAACCCCTTTGAACAAATAGCAGTAACCCCAGAAGGCAAGTTAACTTACAACCTGAACAATCATAAAATATCCTTGTCGACGTTAATCCTAGCGGCAAAAAACGACAAACAAAAACATCAACTTGCTTTAAACAATATTAAAGTAGATATAGCGCACTTTCTAAGACATAAAAACCTACAAAAACCACTTCACCAAAATGCAATGGATGAAACTAAAAACGCGGTTTACTTAGACTTTAAACTTAACAGTCCTTTAATTATTAATGCACTGAAAAACTATAGTCAATCTCCAGTCGAGTTATTATTACAAGGCTCTTTTGAACAAGACTCACTGAAAAGCAAAATACACTTTGATGAAAGCTCCACCATAACAGGTAATAATATCATTGGATTTAGCGCCGAAAAAACAACAGATAAAAATCGACTTGCGATTAAACAAGTTACAACAAAAGTACAAGGTGATATTAAAGTATCAACCCGAGTAAAAAGTAGTAATAACACTCAGAGTAATAACCAGGAAAATCACCAACCGCCTATTAGTTTGAATTTAAGTCTTAATACTCAAGCTAAAAAATTACGCTATGCCAATATTGCCGAAATAAAAACGCTATCATTAAGTAGCGGTATTACAGGGAGTTTTGACGATATTAAATTACAGACTTCAATTATTGCTGACAGTCTACTCTTGGGTGAGTTGAAGGTATCTGGCGCGGTAGAAAAACCGAAAATTTCGCTCGCAGTAAATCAACTGCCCCTAACAGACTTACTCGCGCTTAATATTAAATTACCGACAGAAATTAATTTAGTGGCGGGTACATTAAGTTATAGTGTGAACGGTCAAGTTATTGATTTAAATAATTTTCAAGACTCCACTTTCGAGCTATCTTTGCATGTATCATCACTTAGTGGCGAAGTAGCCGACATTTGGATCCAAGAATTAAATTGGCAACAGAACTTCAAATTTTTAAACAATGAACTGAGCTCAATCGACGGCACGAATAAAACAAGACAAGATAACCTCACCATTGCACTGATAGAAACACCAACGCCAGTATCTCAGTTTTCAATTAACACCCATTGGCACTATCAAAAAGAGTTTAAAATTTCAGCCACTAACCTTAAAGGTGATATTTTAGGCGGTAGCTTTGCCATTCCTAAAATACAATGGCCACTTCAGCATGATCATTCAGTTGACGTTCAGCTTACTCATATAGACTTAGCACAAGTGTTGGCGTTAGATAAAAAGCAAGGTATTGTGGTTACTGGTGATATCTCAGGGCAATTACCTATTCTTTTTGATGGTGAAAAGTACACGATAGAAAAAGGCGAATTGCATAATGTGAGTAATGGCTTAATTCAAGTCAAAGACAACCCAGCGGTAGCAAAGCTCAAAGCTAATAATACGCAATTACAGTTAGCGTTTGATGCGCTACAAAACTTACATTATCATCAGCTGTCTTCTGATGTTTCTATGGCAGATGATGGCTATATGTTGTTGGAAACGGTTATTAAAGGTCGAAACCCTGACATCGACAACGATGTAAACCTGAACTTAAATTTAAGTTATGACCTATTAGGCTTGCTGGAATCAATATCAATTACCAAACAATTTGAAGAACGTATTCTCAAAGGTTTACAAAAACATTAAGGAGTTTCTATGAAAAAAGCACTATCGATAATAATCGCTGTGTTAATCATAAGCGGTTGTACACACAGGGTAGAAGTTAGCGCAAAAGAACCTATTACCATTAACTTAAACCTAAAAATTGATCATGAGATTAAAGTAAAAGTAGACAAACAACTTGATGATATTTTTAGTGACGATAGCGACATATTTTAAGGAGTGATCATGAACAAACTTATAAACAACTTAACAAGCATATCTAAAAGAATTACTGGTGTAATATTAGCCAGTTCAATAGCTTTTTCCGCATGGGCTATGTCGCTTGACGATGCAAAGCAGCAAGGTTTAGTTGGCGAAATGCAAAATGGTTACCTAGGTGTTGTGGTCGATAGTGCTCAAGCACAAAGTTTAGTGAATGAGGTAAACGAAAAACGTAAAAACATTTATCTTAACTTAGCTCGAAAAAACAAAATAACTCTTGAGCAAGTCACGGCTCTGGCAGGTAATAAAGCGGTTAGCAAAACCCAGTCTGGTCATTTTATTCAAAACTCAGCAGGTAAGTGGGTAAAAAAACAATAATCAATTTATAAAGGGGCAAATTAATGCCCCTTTTAACTAGCTACCTTGGTTGTGTTAACCGCTCAATAATGACTTAATGTATTTATTTAGCTTTTCTAATCTACTATTGCTCAGAGCTCATATGACTGGTCAAGTACTCAAGTACCCTTTTGTGACGCATTTTTACCGCGGATAATTTTATCTCACAAATATCGGCAATTTCCTGAAAATCTAACCCTGTACGATAACGCAATAGCATAATATTACGATCGTCAAAAGATAAGCTGTCTATCATGGTGGCAAGCACTGAATTAATATCGTTTTCTGATGGTTGTTCAGCTTCCAAGCTATCAAGGTAGTCATCATCATATTGCATAATATCCCAACGACGCTCTCTTATTTTATTAATACATTCGTTGTGAGCAATTTTAAATAACCAAGATTGAAACGATACTAGCCACTTAAATCCGTTTAAGTTTGTTAAGGCTTTAATAATAGTTTCTTGTACAGCTTCTTCTGCATCAGGCTGATTGCCAAGCACCTTTACACAATAGCCTTTTAATTTAGGCAGGTATGGTGTGATCAGCTGCTGAAAATAGCGCGTATCATAAGGTAAACTCTCTTGCACTAAGGCAACGAGCTGGCGTTCGTTGAATGAACTCAAATCAACAATAACCTATTGCTTAGTCACTTTATTTGCTAACAAAAAGGTATTAGGCACGGTAATTATCACTTCATTTTCACCTATAACTTTACTAGCAACACTACCAATAGAAACCAACGTACCTTTAACTTCTTCAACTTCAAGGTTGTCGCCAGCTTTATACATATCTCTTAGGTAAACGCCCGCAACAATTTCTTGAGCCATCGACTTTGTACCTATACCTAAAGAAATAGCGGCAGCTAAGCCCACACTGGCAATTATTACCGAAATAATACTGTTTAGTAACCACACATCAATATCAAGTTGAGTGATAGACAGTGAAACGGTAATAATAATAATGATACCACGACAAACCTCCGCCACAGAACGGCCGTAATCAACTCCTGTATTTTTAGAGGCAATTTTCACCGCGTTATAAACGATTTGCGCGGTAAAAAAACCACAAAGCAATACCGCTAATGCAGCCAGCAACTTAGGTAAAAACAGTACCAAGGTATCAATTAAGCCTGACAACATATCAAGGCCGACAATATCTAATGCTGCTAATAGAAATATCAAAAAGATAAAGAATGAAATTAGACTAGCGACTACTTGGCTGCCCTGAACTTTTAAGTCCATTTTTTTCAGCAAAGCCCCTAAACCTAGCTTATCTAAAAAGCTATTAAAGCCGATTTTAATTAATGATTTATTCAGTAAGCGCTTAATTAAATTTGCAATAACCCAACCAACAAGTAAAAAAACTAATGCGACAATTAAATCAGGCAGAAAAGTAACAACTTTATGCCAAACGGCAATAAGACCATTGAAAGTTTTTTCTGTAATATCTTCATTTTCCATTATTTTTTACGCCTTTATTCGCCTGATTTTTTAAAGTTGGCTTTAATACATTAATAAACAACCCAGCAAAAACCACCCAAATAGAGGCCATACCGAGTGAAATTAAGTCTTTACTGCCTTGTTTTACATTGGCTGTAACCTCAGCCCGTTCAAATAACTCTTCATCTGACAAAACAAAAGCAATATCATCTTCACGCTGAAGCGCCTTTGTTAAGTTCTGTTCTATATTATTCATTTTATTCCCCTAGCTAAAACTTACCTGCTATTACAACAACGATTTGTAAAGTAAAAAGTCACAATAATTTTATTTTTTTAGTAACAGAAAACCGTCCTTTACAGCATTGGGCGCGATTCTACGCTACTTAGTTGCAGACTTCTCAGTAATTAATTGAGAAATATCTAATTAATTTTGATCTTAATCAAAACTTACAACGTAATGGCAGTCGAAGTATTAGATATTTTTTGTTAATACTAGATTTTAAAATTTAAAAAATTATTAAATTTAAAATAAATTAAATTAATTTGTGACTTTCTTCTGACTCACTCGTTATACAAATCAGAAATTAATAAAAATTTATTTACACTTAAACAAGGAATTACCAATGAAAGCATTTAAAGTCTCTCTACTTGCAGCACTTATCAGCTCACCACTAGCTGCACAAAACATTGATAAAACATGGGAATTAGGCGTGTTTGGCGAATATATGAAGTCAGACACTAACAAAGAAACAAACTTAGACTGGGATCGTATCGAAGCCGGTAAAACTATTGGTCTTGATTTACAAAAAGTTATTAACGATTACTGGGATGTACGTGTTGAACTTGCTAAAACGCGCTATGACGTAAACAACGGTGGCGATAAAGACTACGGTATCCGTGGTGGTATCGACGCTATTTACAAACTAGAAGACAGCAATATCTATATGTTTGCTGGTGTAAAACGTTTTAGCAACGTAAGAAGCTACAACGCCGTAAATGTTGGCGCTGGTTACAACTTCCCAGTGAACGATCGTTTATCATTTTATACAGAAGCCGCTGTTTATAAAGATGTAGACTATGGCTTTATCGACCAAGGCTTAAAATTAGGTCTTAAATATGCATTTGGTGATGTTAAACAAGCACCAGTAATGGCAAAGCCTAAAGCTGCTGAGCCTGTAGCTCAAGCTGTTGTTACCGTTTTAGATTCTGATAACGATGGTGTTGCTGACAATGTTGACCGTTGTGCGAATACTCCATCAACAGTTAAAGTAGATTCTAAAGGTTGTACTTTATACTCTGAACATGCCGTTGAAATTAAGCTTAACATTGCTTTTGCTAACAACAGCTCAGTAATTCAACCTGCGTTAGTTGACGATATTAGACGTTTAGCTGATTTCATGAATGAATATACTCGTACTTCAGTTGAAATTGAAGGCCATAGCTCTGCTCCTGGTGACGACGCTTACAACTTAATGCTTTCACAAAAACGTGCAGACGCAGTTAAGAGTGTTTTAGTTAATAAGTTTAACATTGACGCTAGTCGTTTAACGTCTAAAGGCTACGGTGAGACTCAGTTATTATCTACAGAAAACACACGTACAGCGAATCAATTAAACCGTCGTGTAGTAGCTAAAATCGAAACTAGTGCAAAAAAAGTAGTTACTAAATAAGCATTATTAATTAACAAGAGCGAACGTAATAATTCGCTCTTGAATTAATTATTTATTTAAAACATATATATACCCAATTTAAATGCTGGTAGATTCCTAGCGAGTAAATAAGTTGGGTATTTTTTAAATTAAAAGGTTTATGATGAAAAAAATAAGCAAAACAACGTTAGATTTTATTAATGAAAATATTAATATAAATGCCCAAGCATCGTCATACCCGCTTCGAAAACAACATGATATTACTGACACTCCTACTAAAGGCAGTGCTCCTCAGTTAAATTCACAGCCAACAACATCTTCTTCATCGCCTGCTTGTTTGGCAACACTTAAAATTGCTGAAAACTATAGCTAGCAAATTAAACCAATAAGTATTTCCTAAAAGCTTTACTTCAAGCCACTCCCCTTTTCTTCCTAATAAAACTCTGTTTTGACCAAAATGCCATATAGAAAGTATAAATAATTAAATTACACACAAAATTAAACCTTAATTATATATTTTCTGACTTTTCAGTTTTCAACATACAGTAAATTCGCTGTAACCCTTGTATTAATTCTCCTAACGTGAGTCTTTAACAGCTTTATGTCATCAGTTTAATGAACTAAAATCAGCATTAAACGTATTGTTACTTAACTGCGCTTGAAATTTATTAGTTTTAATTCAGGTCTAGTCACCCATAGCACTTTTTAAGTCATTATATTAAGTAATTTTGACCATGATTAATAACAAAAAATTAGGTATAAAAAAATGAAGTACAGTTTAGTCGCTCTGAGTATTCACTTGTTTTTTCAAACTCAAATAGCCAATGCACAAGAAACAGAAAAAACAGACGTTGAAGTACTAGAAGTCTCAGGGCAACGTATTATTAACCATGGTTTTTCGCCAAAAAACACATCTGTGAACGGTCCGTTCGGTGATGACTTAGGCTTAGCTGATATTGCGCGCTCAATGACACCAATTACCAGCGCTATGATGGAACAATTAAACATAACTGATTTGCAAGATATCTTAGCCATTACACCAAGCAGTTACTCCGCAAGTGGTTTTGGTGCACCAAGCCTACCAACATTACGGGGGCAACTAGGCGAACTATTCCAAGATGGAATGCGTCGTCAAGCCGGTAATAATGGCTTTGGTGTACCACTTTCTTTTAACTCAGTTGAGCAACTAGATGTTATTAAAGGTGCGCCACCGGTATTATTTGGTAGTAGTCAGCGTAATGGCGGCTTTGTAAATTTACAATCTAAACGAGCTTCAACACAAGAAAGTGCCGCAAAAGTAAAGTTTACTGCCGGTCGTTGGGACCACTATAGTGCACAACTTGATATTTCAGCGCCTATTGTCGAAGGTGAAAGTGGCTTTAGAATTAGCGCTGAGCATATTGACAATGGTAGCTTTTACGATCATTCAAGCTTCGAGAGCGACAGCATCTTTGCTGCATTTAGATACCTACCTAATGAAAAAAGCACGTGGGACATCAACGTTGAGTATTATCAAGTAGAGTTTACCGACAATGCAGGTATTAATCGCCCGACACAAGCACTCATCGATCATGGTTTATATATTACTGGCCAAGGTGTGCAACCTAACGGCAGCCTAATACCGGGCGCTGGCGCTATCGTATCACCTACCGGACAAGTAAAATTAAGTCGCAGTACCGTTTTAACAGATCCTGACAATGCCAACGAAGCTGAAACTTTTCTTTTACATAGCATATACACTTATGAATTAAGTGGGCAAACTCGATTAAAAAACAGCACTTATTATCAGCACTTAACACGCGATGAAGTTGCACAAAACAGCTTTGTAGAGATTATTGATGCCGCCGATACCGCTCAAAACCGATTAGAGTTAAGTCATGACTGGAACAACGAACAGCAAACTATTTTAGCTTTTGATGTACGTTACAACAAGGTTCGTGGTTTTAGTCAGTTTACTACTGAGGCTGACGATCCAATCGATTTAACTGGGCCGATTGAAAACCGACGCATTCCTCTAACCCCAGAACAACAAGCTAGACTCGTTGAACTCAGACCAGGTGTATTTGTTTCTCCTGGCGGGCAATATGATATTAATAACGATAATGTTGGCGATTTTTCATTATCTGATACTACCGACTCAACTAGCTGGCAAACAGGCTTTGCTATTCAACAAGACAGTCAATGGAGCGAGCGTTTACGCACAAACTTTGGTTACCGTATCGACTTTTACGATGTTGAAGCTAAAGACCCTATTGCACCTGCAGGGCAAGTTGCGGCACGAGATAGTATCAATGAAATACTTCATTCAGGCCAAGCTAGCATTAATTATAAACTTAGATCAGATTTAACCATTTATGCCGCCACCAGTTACAACGAAGCTACATCAAACAGTATGGCAGGGGGGAATTCTCTCGGTTCTGATAACTTAATTAGTGAGCAAAATTTTGCTACTGAAAACACCTTAAATGAATTTGGTATTAAATACATCCCAGACAATAGCGCTTGGTATGTTGATGGCTCTATATTTAATCAACGCCGTAGTTTACGTAATCGCGATGGCAGTAACACAGGTATAAAAACTAAAGGGGTTGAATTACAAATTTTTTATGATGCTGCTCCCTACTGGTTTAACGTGAGTTATAGCTACCTTGATGCACGATATGACAACTCAGCGAGCAGCCAAAGTTCATCGCAAATAGCCGATGCCTTTGATAATTCGCGCCCCGATATTATTCAAGGTACGAGCGTTGGTGCACCAAGCTTTACTGCATTTGCACCATCCACTAGACGTGTTCAAGGTATTCCAGAACAATCTTTAAGTGTTAATGGTGGTATTTATCTTACCGAGTTTTGGCAAGCAGGTTTTGCCGCTTTATATACCTCTAGCTACCCATTAGACTTTTTAGCTACGGTTAACATTCGAGATCAATACACCTTAGGTCTGAATACCAGTTATACCCTAGCCGAAAACACTAAAGTACGCTTTGATATAAACAACATAACGAATCAAAAAAACTGGCGCCCTGTTTTTGAAGGCGGATACTTTGGCTCTACCCTGGTTTTTCCAGAGTTACCAATTAATGCCAAACTTACAGTAACTTATAGCTTTTAAGGACCCATACCATGTTTAAAAAAATATTATTATTAGTGATTGCCATTACTTTAGTGGCATTGTTTTTTCACTATGATTTAAACCAATTGTTAACCCTGGATGGCTTAAAAGGCTCGATGGATCAATTTGGCGAGTGGCGCGAGCAATCACCGCTATTGGTTATTGGTGGTTTCTTTGCTTTATATATTCTAGTTACGGCGTTGTCTTTGCCAGGTGCAGCCATTTTAACGTTAGCCGCAGGCGCTTTATTTGGTTTAGTTGAAGGTTTTATTATTGTTTCATTTGCTTCAAGCATTGGCGCATTACTAGCCTTTTTAGTTTCACGTTATTTATTGCGTGACAGCATTAAAAGAAAATTTCCTGAACGTTTGAAGGCTATTGATGAAGGCGTACAAAAAGAAGGCGCATTTTATCTATTTACCTTGCGCTTAGTTCCTGTATTTCCATTCTTTTTAGTTAATTTATTAATGGGTGTTACCGGTATAAAAGCTTGGACATTTTACTGGGTAAGCCAACTAGGTATGCTAGCTGGCACGGTAGTTTATGTTAACGCCGGCACACAACTAGCTGATATAGAAAGCTTGTCAGGTATTTTATCACCTAAGCTTATATTCTCTTTTGTTTTACTCGGGCTTTTACCTTTAATTGGCAAAGCTATTGTTAACAAAATAAAGCAACGCAAAGTCTATAAAAAATGGCAAAAACCTAAAAAGTTTGACCGTAACTTACTCGTTATCGGCGCAGGTGCCGGTGGTTTGGTAACAAGCTACATAGCTGCTGCAGTTAAAGCGAAAGTTACCTTAATAGAAGCCGGCGAAATGGGCGGTGACTGTTTAAACTATGGCTGTGTGCCAAGTAAAGCTATTATTAAAAGTGCTAAAATTGTAGACCAAATCAAACACGGTGAAAATTACGGTTTAGAGAACGTAACACCACAATTTTCGTTTAAAAAAGTAATGGCACGTGTGCATCAAGTTATTGCTGATATTGCCCCACACGACAGTGTTGAGCGTTACACTGACTTAGGTGTAGAAGTAATAAAAGGTTACGGAAAGTTAATTAACCCATGGACGGTAGAAATTAAACTTAACGATGGCACCATGCAAACCCTAACCGCACGTAGCATTGTTATAGCAACAGGCGCTCGCCCATTTGTACCGCCATTACCGGGTATTGAAGAGAGTGGTTATGTTACCAGTGACACGTTATGGACAGAGTTTGCCAAGCTAGATACCGCGCCTAAAAAATTAGTCGTGTTAGGCGGTGGGCCTATCGGTAGTGAACTTGCACAAAGCTTTGCACGTTTAGGTTCAGAGGTTATACAGATTGAAATGGCTGATCGTATTATGATCAGAGAAGACCTTGAAGTCTCTGAGTTTGCTAGCCAGTCGTTACAAAAAAGTGGCGTAAATATTCTAACCTCACACCAAGCTTTACGTTGTGAACAACGTGATGGTAAGAAATTCATCATTGTTAAAAACCTTAAGCACGAACAAGGTTCAGCGCAAGAAGAAGAAATGGCGATAGAATACGACGAGTTATTGTGCGCTGTTGGCCGTTCTGCCCGTTTAAAAGGTTATGGTCTTGAAGAACTAGGTATTGAAACTAACCGAACGATTCAAACCAATGATTATTTAGAAACTTTATACCCTAATATTTTTGCTGCCGGTGATATTGTAGGTCCTTATCAATTTACTCACGTTGCTGCTCATCAGGGTTGGTATGCTGCGGTTAATGCTTTATTTGGTACCTTTAAAAAGTTCAAAGTAGATTATCGTGTTATTCCTTGGGCAACTTTTATTGACCCTGAGGTCGCTCGTGTGGGTATTAACGAACAAGAAGCAATCGAGCAAGGCATTGACTATGAAATTACTCGCTTTGATTTTGAAGAGTTAGACCGTGCAATTACTGACAGCGCAGCTAATGGCTTTATTAAAGTGATCACGCCAAAAGGAAAAGACAAAATTTTGGGTGTGACTATTGTTTCTGAGCATGCTGGTGATTTAATAGCAGAGTTTGTATTAGCAATGAAGCACGGCTTAGGCTTGAACAAAATATTAGGCACTATTCACAGTTACCCAACATGGGCTGAAGGTAATAAATATGCTGCCGGTGAATGGAAACGTAACCATGCTCCTGAAACAGTTTTAAGTTGGTTAGAGAAGTACCACACTTGGAAACGAGGTTAATCGTTATGGTTAAAACGAAATACAAGCGATTAACTACCCAGATTAAATCCTTGCAATTAGCTTTATTGCTGTTGCTAACTGGAGTTTTTAGCGCCATAAGCGTGGCGCAAGAGCCTTTGCACCATGCTTTACATCAGCCATGGCAAGCATTATTAGCTCAACATGTTAAGCCAATAAATAATGGTCATTCAAGCCAGGTAGATTACGCCGGTTTTAAAAGCGAACGCGTGCAGTTAAAAACTTATTTAGCGGCGCTAGGCGCTGTTGACGAGACAGTATTTTCACAATGGTCAGCGGCCAAGCAATTAGCCTTTTTAATTAATGCTTACAATGCTTGGACGGTTGAATTTATTTTAACCGCTTATCCTGATATCGAATCAATAAAAGATTTGGGCAGTTTTTTTAGTTCACCGTGGAGTAAAAAATTTATTCCTTTATTAGGCGAAACACGAAGCTTAGATAATATTGAGCACGAATTAATTCGTGGTGACAATAAATATGGCGACCCGCGTATTCACTTTGCCGTTAACTGTGCCAGTATTGGCTGCCCTGCTTTGCGTGAGGAAGCTTATACTGCGGACAAATTAGAGCAACAATTAAGTGAACAAACTGTGCGCTTTTTAACGGATACCAGCCGAAATCGCTTTAACGAAGATAGCATCGAGCTTTCTGCTATTTTTAAATGGTATGGCGATGACTTCACCTTAGGTTTTCGTGGCAGTAATTCTTTATCCGCATTTATATTGCTTTATCATCAAGCATTAAATTTAACGTCAGCACAACAAGCATTATTAAGCTCTGATGATATGGATAAGAAGTTTTTAAATTACGATTGGGCGCTCAATGCTGTTAAATAAGCTACAGCAGTTAATGTTCAGTAAAAAGAGTCGTTTATCGACTCTTTTTGTTTACTTCCTTCTGAGCAAATTTGTTGTTGTATTAACCAATATCCGAACACTGGGCTTGAGAAAGCAATATGCTAAACAGCCAAAAACCTCGTTTCCAAAAACCTATATCTATAGATTTTGGCTGTTAATAATCATTGTTGTAATAAAGTTTCTAGCCTTACTTTCCTTATCAACATTGAGTTATGCTCAATCTACATCGGTAAAAACAGCTGTTCAAACCGCTATATTTGCACAAGAAACCACAGCAAAAAACACTTTAAAAATAACAAGCGACTCTCCTAGAGCAGCGCAATGGAATACCATAGAAAAATTAGGGAAGAATCAGCCCGTATACTTCCATGCTTGGGGTGGTGATCCACAAATTAATAGTTACATTCAATGGCTAGCGACCCGAGTTAAACAATTGCATAACATAGATTTACACCATGTAAAACTCACCGACACCAGTGAAGCCGTAAGTCGCGTGTTAGCGGAGAAATCAGCAGAAAATCACCAACAAGGACAAGTTGATTTGGTTTGGATAAACGGCCAAAACTTTGCATCAATGGCTAAGTACCAACTACTAACAAAAAACTGGGTTGAACAATTACCAAACTTTAGCTTAACAAACCCAACCGAAAACGAAGCGATGACCCGCGATTTTGGTTTGCCTACACAAGGCATGGAGGCACCATGGGGACAAGCATCACTAACGTTTTATTACACGCCTGAACATAGCAATAGTGTTGATTTCACAAAGAGTAGCTATCTAGAAAGTACTCAAAGTGCACCTAAAAACATTCATCAATTACTCGATTGGGCTGAGAAAAACCCAGGTCGATTTACTTATCCTAAACCTGCTGATTTTTTATCATTAAGTTTTTTAAAGTATGCTTTAATCACTTTAAATCAAGATAAGAATGAACAGATAAAATCAGGATTATACCAAGCCGTTACACCACAAAGCCAAGCTACTTTGTTACCTGTTTTATGGCGTTACTTAGATAAACTGCACCCATATTTATGGCGTAAAGGGCAATATTTTGTTACCAGTGGTACCGCATTGCAAAGACTTGTTGGCGACGGTGAAATTCAATTAGGCTTTACCTTTTCTGCCGCACAAATTCCGGCCTCGGTTAATCGCTATAATTTACCAAAGCAAACACGTAGCTTTGTTATGCAAGATGGTAGCTTAAGCAATATTCACTTTGTTGCTTTACCTTATAATGCCGCCAATAGTAACTCAGCAAAAGTTGTTGCTAATTTTATGCTGAGTGTTGAAGCACAAGCAAAAAAACAACAAGCCCACGTTTGGGGTGACAGCACGGTTATCGATATCTCGCAATTAGCGCCAGAGCAACAAAAACTATTCAACTCAAATAAACCACACCCAAGTGCGTTACCTGTTAGTAGTAAAATAAAAGCGTTAAGCGAACCTCACCCTAGCTGGTCGAAACTCATTGGTGTTGAGTGGCTAAAACGTTATGGGGCGCAATAATTTATGAGCCATGCTTTTATCGCTCAACCTCAGGAACCACATAAAACTAAAGCCAGTGTTCGGTTTTTTAGTGCGCTGGTTAAATTTAGCCCTAAACTACTTATGGCTATATTAATTTTACCAGTGCTTGGCGGTTTGCTTGGCGTGATTTTACCGGCCTTTGGTTGGCTGCCAGCATTAGATAAAACACAGTTTAATTTGCAAGGCTTTGAACAGCTAATACAAACGCCAGGCATAATAAAAATGATAGCGTTGAGTTTTTTTAGCAGTATTGTTAGTGGTTTGCTAGCTTTCGTTATTACCTTGTTACTATTAGCGACCTATTTTGATAGCCCTTGGTTGGCGCGTATTCAAAAGCTATTAGGACCTATTCTCGTTATACCTCATGCAGCAGCCGCTATCGCCATTGCATTTTTAATCGCGCCATCAGGTATGATCGCCAGACTCCTGTCGCCATGGCTAACGGGATGGCAAAGTCCAGTTGATTGGCTATTTCCTCACGACCCTTACGGCATCAGCATTATTATGGGGTTAACGTTAAAAGAATTACCGTTTTTATTACTGATGACGCTAAGTGCTATTGCACAGCCAGCGCTCAATAGTAAATTACGTGCACAATATCGACTTGCGCTTAGTTTAGGTTATTACCCAATGACCGCTTTTTTCAAAGCAGTATTACCAAATATATATCCGTTAATGCGTTTACCTATATTAGCCATTCTAGCTTACGCCAGTGCAAGTGTAGAAATGCCATTAATACTCGGACCAAACACACCACCAACATTAGCCGTGGCGATTATAAATTGGTTTCATGACGTTGATTTAAGCCTGCGAATAAAAGCCTCGGCGGGCGCATTATTACAACTATTGATTACCGTTGCTGTACTCATTACCTGGTGGTTATTAGAAAAAATTACGCTAGCCATAACCTGTAAACCCCTTAGCAATGGTAAACGAAATTACGGCGATGCTTTTATTGCTAAAAGCATGCAGATTTTTACTGTTTTTTTGATAAGCACTATCGCGCTAGCTCTACTCGGCATGATATTTTGGTCGTTTGCAGGCTACTGGCAGTTTCCGCAAGCTATGCCTGATCAATGGGTCTTACTGCATTGGCAATCTGCTTTACAACAAGTACAAACACCTATTATAAACTCTCTTAGCATTGCTTTAGTATCAACAAGTGTTGCTGTTATTTTAACTTTGCTAACCTTAGAATATGAAAAACAAAACGGATCTCAGCTTTCCAACTACAGCAGCTTAATTATTTATTTACCGATGATGATACCTAGCATTGCTTTTTTGTTTGGCTTAGTTTGGTTACAAGAAACCTTGCACGCTAACGCGACCTTTATTAATGTTTCCTTAGCGCATTTATTATTTGTTTTACCTTATGTATTTTTATCGTTAGCGGTGAGTTATCGCCGACTCGATCCCCGTTATGCCCAAGTAGCGGCAAGTTTAGGGGCATCACCATTAAAAATATTTATCCAGGTAAGTTTACCCCAACTACTTATTCCTATTTTAATGGCGAGTGCTTTAGGGCTAGCCGTTAGTTTTAGTCAATATTTACCTACTTTACTTGTTGGCGGTGGCCGATTAAATACCGTAACCACTGAAGCCGTCAGCT
Source organism: Colwellia sp. NW0002-52-1 (assembly GCF_057550865.1). NCBI lineage: Bacteria > Pseudomonadati > Pseudomonadota > Gammaproteobacteria > Alteromonadales > Colwelliaceae > Colwellia > Colwellia sp. NW0002-52-1. The sequence continues at coordinate 20,305 of NZ_BAAJLU010000010.1, forward strand.
TAGCTAATGGCGCTAGTCGCCGCACAAGTGCAGTTTATGCACTGATACAAATGCTACTACCTGCTATCGCTTTTTCAATGATATGGCTAGTGTCAACATGGCAAAATAAACAAAGAGCACAAAAGATGAAAACCGAGGTCAGCTTATGAGCCCCACTAATGAGCACAACAGTTTATACATTGAAAATTTAACCATATCGCGAGATAAAACGCCGCTATTATCACTTAATGAAACAATCAGAGGTGGTGAGGTGTTAACGATTATGGGACCTTCAGGTAGTGGTAAGTCGACCTTGTTAAACTGGCTAACAGGCCAGTTACCTAAAGGGTTTAATGCCGATGGAAAAGTACATTTAAATGGCATTAATATTTCTCACACGCCAAGCTACCAACGTCATATAGGTTTATTGTATCAAGATGCCTTGTTGTTTCCGCATTTATCTGTTGCCGATAACATCGCTTTTGCGATGCCAAAAGGCGATAAAAAAGCTCGGGCAACTAAAATTAGTTTCGCCCTTGCTGAGGTTGGCTTAGCCGGTTTAGATCATCGTCACCCTGACAGTTTGTCAGGCGGGCAACAAGCGCGTGTTGCACTCTTAAGGGTGTTATTAAGCCAGCCAAAGGCTATATTATTAGATGAAGCATTTAGCAAGTTAGATAGCCAATTACGCCAAGAAACTCGTGAACTCGTATTTGAGCAAATTAAGCAGCACAAGTTACCCGCAATAATGGTAACCCATGATGAGTCAGATGCGATTGCCGCTAATGGTAAAGTGATTAATTTGCAGATAAATCAACAAACTAATTAGTAACATCAACATGCTAAGAACATAAATAATTTAAGAAGAAGTTCATGTTAGATAAATATATTACTCCAGTGATAAAGCCCTTATTACACCCAGTAGTTATGCTGTTAGATAAAAAAAATGTAACAGCTGATCAACTCACCGTTATTGGCTTTGTTATAGGTTTATTAGCCGTGCCGCTATTAGCTTTCAACTTATGGGATTTTGCTTTAGTTGCTATTATTTTAAATCGGATATTTGACGGCTTAGACGGCGCACTAGCAAGGTATCAAAACAGCAGTTCAAGTGCGGGTGGCTTTTTAGATATTTGTCTCGATTTCTTGTTTTATGCAGCCATACCTTTAGGGTTTGCATTAGCAAATCCTGAGCATAATGCGATAGCAGCTGCTGTATTATTAGCCGTATTTATTGGTACAGGCTCAAGCTTTTTAGCATTTGCTATTCCAGCCGAAAAGTTCAACTTAGATAAACCCCAATTTTCCTACAAAAGTTTTTACTATTTAAATGGCTTAACCGAAGGCACCGAAACCATTGCTGTTTTTATAGCATTTTGTTTATGGCCGCAGTATTTTGCTGAACTCGCCTATGCCTTTGCTTTTTTAGCGGGTATCACAATTTTTACACGCGTGTACGGTGGCTATCATACTTTAAAGAAACAACATATAACTCAGCAAACACGTGCGGTAAAAAACACTGATAAAAACACTAATAAAAACACTAATAAAAACACTAATAAAAAGAATATCGAAACGGATAAATAAATGACCGACGCAAGTTTACGATTAAGTATATTTTTTACTATATTACTCGCGATGCTAGTGTTAGAAAGCTGCTTCCCGGCACGAAAAAGCAAACTAACGAAACGCGTTCGCTGGTTAGGTAACTTTTCACTTTTAATTATATCTTCAGTCATCGCTAGGTTATTAGTGCCTATTGGTGTTGCGGGTATTGCCTTGTTTGCTACTTCACAAAACATCGGAATATTCAATAACGTTAACTTACCCAGCTGGCTAGTTATAACACTAAGTATAGTGTTACTAGATTTAATGATTTATTGGCAGCATAGAGTTTTTCATCTCGTCCCTATATTATGGCGCTTTCATAAGGTGCACCATGCCGACAGCCATATCGATGCCAGTACTGGCTTGCGTTTCCATCCAGTTGAAATTGTGTTGAGCATATTACTGAAAGGTTTAGCCGTTTTAATACTTGGCGTGCCAGCCATTGCAGTGATTATTTTTGAAGTTGCGCTAAATGGCTTTGCGCTGTTTAATCACGCAAATATTAGGTTACCTCGATGGTTAGAATATCCTTTACGCGCCATACTGATAACGCAAGTATTGCATCGTATTCATCATAGCCAAATCGTTGAAGAAACTAACAGTAATTATGGTTTTAGTGTTAGTTGGTGGGATAGGTTATTTGGCAGCTATAAGTCACAAGCGCAAAAAAAAGATGAAGATTTAGATGTTGGTCTAAAAAGCTACCCTGCCAATAAAAAATCCGCTGGGTTATTATCTTTATTAAAAATGCCTTTTAGAAGAGATTAATCAATAAGTTTATGGCAGACTTCAACATAGTTTTCGACGTTAAATTTTAAATAAAAATGTTGCCGACTTTAGAATCGACAACATTTTCAAAAGCGAAGCTTAAAATCAACGTTAAGCTTAATAATTGTCGCTATTTAATTAAATCATATTGCTTATTAGCAGTATAAGTTTGTAAGCCAAAGTGACCTAAGTTATAAGTATAGGTCGCATCTTCATTGTCAATCTGGCTTGAATGAACACCACCAACAAGACATGTGCCACTGCCGCAGACTATTTGATCACTCCAACTTTTTATTGAATACACACGACTTGCAATTGTTTGTCCCTCAAGCCAATCTAAAAATGGGCTCGACACAGACAAACCGCTAGCACCACAAGTTGGTGTCCATACATTCCAAGGGTATGCACCACAGGTCCATAAACCTCGATAAGCTCCAGCAACACCAACAAACGCATCTATTTTATTACTTTCACCTAGTTTTATAACTTGCTGTGCCGCTAAAGTAACCCCCATTGAATGGCCAATAATATCGATTTTTCCTGTGCAAGAACTGGAAATTGCACTATTAATCGCATTTTTAACCGGTGTTTCCTCAGAGCCACTATGATTGTTATAGCTGGCAGACGAGCCGCCCCACGATGGTCTAAAAATTTGGTTGTCGTTGTAGTTTTTCGCTTTCAATAAATCGTATGTATTATCCCAATCAGATGGTGTGCCGGTATTACCATGCACTAAAACAACGCTGTCTACGCAAGCAGCATAAACACTTTGTGATATAAAGATTAAGATCAGAGAACACAGTATTTTAATTTTCGGTATAAAATATATAACTTTCATTGGTTGCTCGCTTATTAATTATAGTTATTACGAATATTCATTAAATGAACAAGGTTAACTGTAATAAACAATGCGTTTAAAAGAAGTGCTACCTTAGTACTATCTAACCTGAACTCTGGATAAGCCTTGATGGTGTCTATTCGTGATGTTCACTTTGCTATAGCATTTACCTTACCAACTAAGCTTTTGATTCACTTTAGTATCTAGCAGTCATTATCCAGAGTTCGGGTTATCTAGACGATTACTTGAAAAGAAATAATATCTACCAATTGATTTTGCTAACTTGAGAACTTTGGAAGTATAAAACTTAACCTCTTATTAAACGATAGAACAACTGGTTAAACCACTATAACTTGCCTTATTATTGCGCTATAATTGCCAGAATAAACACACGTTATGTGTCAGTTTTTTTTACATAAGTACCAAAGCAAAACGAACACACAACGGTAAAGCATTGAATCACATGAAATTAAACTTATTGGCCCGATATTTGCTTGTGTATCAATATGTAATTTTATCTCTATGTTAGATTGAATAAAAAATCTAAATAGTCGTCTTAGAAAGGTAAATGGAGTTAATATGTTAAACAACATAAAAAAAATGAGTTTAATCGCTACGTTATTAGTATCGTCGTCAGCTATGGCTAGTGTAACAACTACATCAGGCCATTTTGGTGGTGTTTCTGATACTGGTAGCAACTTCAATCAATTTGAAGTTACTTTCGGTGGCGTTGATGTTAACGTTTCTGGTTGGTCAGATACTGCTGGTAACACTGCATCAAACTCAGAAGACTTCGACCCAACGATCGAGCGTGCAGTAGACTTTGATAAAAATGGTTATGGCTGGTCGATGGAAAATACTGATGAGATGAACTCACGTAATTGTGGTTATTCTCATTCTGCAGATAATTTTGGTGCTAATTGTAACTATCAAGATTACGACTTTTTTCTGTTAGAGTTTTCAGAAGCGGTAACGTTAAATAGTGCTACATACAGTTGGGTAAGTGCTGGCTCATCAGGAACCCAAGTTAGTGTTGCTGCATTAGACTCAAATGCACTTAATGGTAGTACATGGCAAGATGTAAAGGATAATCAAACAATCGCTTCAAACTGGTCTCAAATGCGTTATTCTGGCACTGGTGGTCAAGCTTACTATACTAACTTCGGCCAAACAGGTAGTGGTAATGCTTCAAACTTAGCGAATACAAGCTCGAACTTCTGGTTAATTGGTGCATTAAATGCAGCCGTATTTGGTGGTAACACAAACTGGGAAGGTAATGACGGCATGAAGTTGGCTGGTATTACTTTTACTACTGGCTCACAAGCACCAGCAACAAGCGTACCTGAGCCTAGCTCAATTGCATTGTTTGGTTTAGCCATTGCAGGTTTATTTGCTTCTAGCCGTAAAAAGCTAAAGTAATAGAAATGTAAACGTGAAAAAAGATGGCTAAGCCATCTTTTTTTATGCCTGAAACTTTATAACATCTCCGCTTATCAGCTTAAATTAACTAATTTTACTTTTAGATTAGGGTAGATTAAGCAATAATCATTTCTGCTAAATTTATTTCATTTTATTCATCATTAACATTTGGATTGCTATGCGTTTATTTTTACTCAGTATTTTTATTATTTTCTCGATTGAAGCCAATGCTAATAACTACGAAAAAGCCCTAACAGCTTTTAACAATAATAAAATTGAAGAAGCTTATATTCACCTGAAGAATGTTATGCAAGACGAACCTGAAAACCTTTCAGCTAAGGTGTTAATGGGTAAAGTATTAATGCATAAACAGTACTTTGGTGACGGTATAGCAGTACTCGATGAAGCATTAATTGAAGGCGCAGATGTTAACTTATTTTTAAATGAGCTAGGTAACGCCTTATTGATCGCTCGTGAATTTCAGCAAGTAATTGATTTAGGAAAAGGTAAGTCGCTAAATAGTGAAAATAAGCTCACCTGGTATTTATTAACCGCGAATGCTTATAGTGCGTTAGGCGATATAGAAGAAACGCGACGATATTTTAAACTCGCGCTAGATTTAGCGCCCACAAATGATCGAGCCCTTGGCGCCTTCGCCGCATTTGAATTAAACCAAAGAAATTACATTTCAGCCGAAAGTTTAATTGAAAAGGCCATCGTTTTATACCCTCAGCAAAGCAGAATGTGGCACCTTAAAGGCCAGCTTTATATAGACCAAAAAGACAACAATAATGCCTTAAAAGCGTTTGAAACCGCTTACAACATAGACAACAATGATCCCATAGTACAACGAGCACTTGCTAATGCTTATACTAATGCTGGTCAATTTGATGAAGCATTATTATTGATTGATAAAATATTACTTAACACTCCTGATGACCCTATGGCTAAATTACTTCAAAGTGAGCTTTTAGCTAATACAGCTAAGTTTGAAGAAGCTAAAGCTGTACTCGCAGATATTAGTCAAAAGTTATCTTTGTATACTGACCAACAAAAAAATACTAACGCTTCCCTAACCTATGTAGCAGGTGCTGCAGCATATTTACAAAACGATTTTGAAGTCGCTCAAAAAGAATTACTCGCTTATTTAAGAGATGTTCCTCAAGATTTTGCGGCAATTAAAATGTTGGTCGATATTTATTTACGCCAAAACCAACAAGATAAAGCGCTTGATTTGCTGGAAACTAAAGAAGCGCTAATCATAGAAAATTTACCGCTAGCCGCAAGATTAATCGACTTATATTTAAACAACCAAAAAATTTATAAAGCAGAGCGATTAATAACCAACTTAGAAACAGAATTTAAAAACAGCCCTACTTTAATCTTGGCAAAAGTAAATTACTTAACCAAAATAGAACAATTTGATAATGCCATTACCCTGCTTAATCAACACCAGCCAAAAGAGTTTAACCCTACATTTTTGTTAACAAAAGGCCTGGTTTATCGTGCAAGTAATAAAATAGTTGAAGCGAATGAAGTCGCCGATATTTTAATGAAAGCACAACCACTTAACTCCGACTTTTTAACCTTTAAGGGTGTGTTGCTTTTACAACAGCAACAATGGAGCTCAGCGATTACAGCCTTTGAACAAGTTTTGTCGAATAAACCTGATGATTTTAACAGCCTTTTCAATATTGCCAATGCTAAAGCGGCATTGGGCGAAATTGACGAAGCTAAAAGCATCACGACTAAATTATTAACAGCACAAGCTGAATATGCTCCATTGATTATTCTAGACGCCAAGCTTGATAGAGACCAAAACAACATAACTCAAGCAGTTGGAAAACTAACCAAATTAACTAGCGCTAGCAAAACTAATATAAAAGCCTCTGAAGCCTTAGTCGATATTTACATGCAACAAAGTGAGTTTGAGTTAGCGTTAAATGAATTAGACAAGCTGAATAAAGTTGTATTTTTAAACCCTGCTTATATAAAACAAAAAATTGAAATTTACTTAGCACTAAATGACCTTAAGCAGGCAACCAAGCAAATTGAGATACTAGAAGGGTTAGTCGATAGCCCAAGAGAGCTTTATGAACTTAGCCAATTATATACGCGTACCAATAAACCTTTAAAAGCAAAAGAAACCTTGCAACGAGCACAGGTATTAGCCCCAAGCAGTTTATTAATTCAATTACAATTAATTAAGCTAGATATACAGTTAAACTTATTTGAAGAAGCCAATACCGCGTTAACGGCAATTGAGAAAACATATAGCAAAAACCCTAATGTTTTATTAGTTAGAGGTGATTTATTGCTACAACAGAAGCAACTTTCATTAGCGAGCAATAAGTATGCACAAGCACTTGCATTAGATAACAACTTTACCCAAGCATTAGCTAAACTTTATCAAATGACAACTTTAGGATTTGGTCAAGCAGCATTTGAAAACATCGGCACTGACATTTTAGCAAAAAATAAAAACTTTCATTTTATGCGTAACCTTTTAGCAGATCATTATTTAAATACTGGTAATACGACCAAAGCTAAAAGCCATTATGAAATACTAAAAGAAGTTAACAACTTGCCAAGCAAACCATTAGTTTTAAATAATTTAGCAAATATTTTATTAACAGAAGATCTCGATTTAGCTGAAAAATATGCCTTTGAAGCATTATCCTTAGATGATTCATCTGCTGCAATTCTTGATACTTACGGATGGATCCAAGCATTACAGGGTAAGTTTGAAGAGGCATTAACCACTCTGAGGCGTGCCTACACGATGAACTCTAATGACCCTGCAATTAATTACCACATAGGTTATACGCTGCTGAAACTCGATAGAGCTACTGAAGCACAACGTGAATTACAACGCGCGCTTGCTAGTGAAATTAACTTTTACGAGCGAGATGAAGCTCAAGCATTAATTGACGGCATTAAATAACAATTCCCTTTTAAATTAACACACAGATAATATAGAGAGTTTTCCTTTATCGACACTTTGTTTTATTAGTATTTAAGACCCAGTAACAAACTTTGCTACTGGGTCTTTTTTATTTCACGCATTTTCATCTTCGTTATTTCCCCTGCTAAAACCTACCCAGCACTTATATCGCCTTAGCGCTAAATTTCACAATGAATAATCAAAATATCGCCCAGAGTATTATTAAGATAAGTTATCAATAAATAAGAGGTATAAGTCGCGTTTTATGGTAATTACTAAGCGTTAAATAGTTAACCTTTATTCAATAAAGTTAACGGTTAACATTTAAGAGATGTGATTTAGTCATAGCAGATCAGAGGTGACAAACACAATACGTTAACTAGATTGGCTAGCTGTTTGAAGGTGAACTAAAATAGCCATTATATTGAAAGCTTACGAACGCTATATTAATCATTATTATTGTGCCAAATGTCGATTATAAATTATTCGATACTTATTAATTTGGTTAAAGAGCCTATTTTTCTGCAGCAATTTTTAGATATTGTTACAAGGTCAAAGACACTGTTACCACCGATGTTACTAAAAGTTTAAATCACTGCGAATAAAATCCAAACAAATGCATACAACTTCAGACATAAAAAAACCGGAACACCTTAATTACAAAGGTCATACCGGTTTTTATCGGTTCTTATCGAACCTGTATGTGGTGCAGATAGAGAGACTCGAACTCTCACGCCCTAAGGCACCACCCCCTCAAGGTGGCGCGTCTACCAATTCCGCCATATCTGCAAATTTTTAAAACTAGTTTGGAACGTCGCTAACTTTCTCTACAGCGGCATCACTTGCAGGTACATCGTCATTTGTTGCTTGAGGTACGATAGTATCAGCAGGAATACTTTGTTCAGCTGGCACAGCTAGGTTATCAAAGTCAGCACCGGCTTTAACACGGTTGGCTGTTAAGTTACCTAACACTAAACTAATAACAAAGAATGCTATCGCTAAGTAAGTTGTCGATTTTGTTAAGAAGTTACCAGAACCGCTTGAACCAAAAATAGTGGCTGAAGAGCCTGCACCGAATGATGCGCCCATATCAGCACCTTTACCTTGTTGGATTAGTACTAAACCAATTAAACATAAAGCAACGATCAAATACACTACAATTAACACTTGATACAACATTTTATTTTCCCTTTGCTGCCGAACAAATTATTTTAAATTCTTCGGCTTTTAAACTAGCACCGCCGATTAATCCACCATCGATATCAGCTTGTGCAAATAATTCTTCACAGTTTTTCGCATTTACACTACCACCATACAACAATGGCAGTTTATCTGCGACGTTTTCATCAAGTTTAGCGATAAATTCACGTATAAATTGATGGGTTTCTTGTGCCATTTCTGGCGATGCTGTTTTTCCTGTACCTATTGCCCAAACTGGCTCGTACGCAATAACAACATTTTTAAAATTTTCAATACCAACTTCGTCAATAACTGGCTGTAACTGCTCAGCTAATACAACTTCAGTTTTTTCTGCTGCACGCTCTTTTTCACTTTCACCTATACAAAGAATAGGTTTAAGGCCAGATGCTAACGCTGCTTTAACTTTTTTAGCAACTAGAGCGCTTGATTCATTATAAATACTTCGACGCTCAGAATGCCCTACTATGATGTAACTCACACCAACTTCTTGTAGCATTGACGCTGAAACTTCACCGGTAAATGCACCGCTATTATGCTCACTAAAATTTTGAGCACCTAAGCTAAATGCTGCAGATAAATTCGTACTAGCACTAGTTGCATTAAAAGCCGCTAAGTAAGGAGAGCTAGGACAAACAACTACTTCAACATTTTCATTTAACGTTACATTATTTAATTCTGAAACCATTGAGTTGACTAGAGCTAAACTGCCATTCATTTTCCAGTTTGCTGCAACTATCGAAAGTCTTTTCATTTATCATTCCTAAATCAAAGCGGCGAGATATTAACTAACCTATCGGCAAGATACAAGTATTTCAATCAATATCCCGTTTAATTGCTCATTATTCATTCGACTTTAAAGTCGAGTGAAGTTTTTTACTAAAAAGATTGCTTTACAGCGTCGGCAATTTCATTTGCTAAAGCGGTAACTTCATCATGTTCAGGGCCTTCTACCATTACGCGAATTAACGGTTCAGTACCTGATTTTCTTAAAAGAACTCGCCCACGGCCAATAAGTTTTTCATTAACTCGATCAACTGATGCCAAAACTTCAGTATTAGTTAATGGATCGCTATCGCCAGAGAACCTAACGTTCACTAATACTTGCGGTAATTTAGTCATGCCTTGGCGTAATTCAAATAACGTTTTACCTGAATTACAAATTGCGGTTAAAACATTTAACGCAGCAATTATGCCGTCACCAGTAGAGGTATGGTTTAAGTTGATAACGTGGCCTGAGTTTTCTGCGCCCAATTTCCAACCTTTTTGTTTTAACATTTCCATAACGTAGCGATCACCAACATTACTTCGTGCAAAAGGTACATCCATATCGGCAAGGGCAAGCTCTAAGCCCATGTTACTCATTAATGTACCTACAACACCACCATCAATACTGCCATTTTGTAAATCATTACAAGCAATAACATAGACACTTTCATCGCCGTCAATAACATAACCAGTGTGATCAACCATCATTAGACGATCACCGTCACCGTCAAGGGCAATGCCTAAGTCAGCTTGATGTTCTACAACCGCGGCACTTATTGCAGCCATAGAAGTAGCGCCGCACTCATGGTTGATGTTAGTGCCATTAGGTGATGTACCTATTTCTATAACATCTGCGCCTAGCTCTCGAAATACATTCGGAGCAATGTGATAAGTGGCACCGTGAGCACAATCAACGACGATTTTCATGCCTTTTAATGAGTATTGGCTTGGAAAGTTACTTTTACAGAACTCAATGTAACGGCCAGCGGCATCTGCAATGCGCGAGGCTTTGCCTAAATGTGCTGACTCGACACAACCCATGTCTTTATCTAATTCTGCTTCAATGGCTAATTCAACATCGTCAGGTAATTTTTGTCCGTCTTGGGAGAAAAATTTAATACCATTATCATAAAATGGATTGTGCGATGCACTGATCACAATACCAGCTTCAGCTCTGAAGGTTTTAGTTAAATAAGCGATACCTGGTGTTGGCATAGGGCCTAATAAGCCAATATCTATACCTGCCGCTGAAAAACCAGCTTCTAAGGCTGACTCCAACATGTAACCGGAGATTCGAGTGTCTTTACCGATCAATACTTTTTTAGTACCTTGCGCCGCTAATACGCGCCCTGCTGCATAACCTAACTTCATAACAAATTCAGGTGTAATTGGGTATTGGCCTACTAAACCTCGTATTCCATCAGTACCAAAATATCTTCTTTGTGACATTTCTATCTTCCTTTATCTCAATATTCTTATTTTATTAATTTTTAAATTACTGTGATTGACTCTGTTAACGATTATCAGTCACTGCTTTTAATATGTTTAGTGCATCTGCGGTTTCTTGCACATCATGTACACGAATTATATGCGCACCTTGTTGAGCAGCTATTAATGCAGTACTTATACTACCTGCGAGTCGCTGGTCAACTTCTCGATTCAATAAACTTCCGATCATCGACTTTCTAGACATCCCAGCGAGTATAGGTAAGCCGAGCGAAGAAAATTTCGATAAATTCGCCAGTAAGTGAAAGTTTTGTTCGAGTGTTTTACCGAAACCAAAACCGGGGTCTAGAATTATCCGTTCACGTGAAATTCCTGCATTAACACATGCATCAATACGTTGTTTAAAAAAAACTATAATATCGTTAATCAAATCTTCATAACTTGGGTTATTTTGCATAGTTCTGGGTAAGCCTTGCATATGCATTAAGCAAACAGGAATGTTACTGGCCGCCAATGCAGCTAAACACCCCTCGTTTTGTAAAGCACGAACATCGTTGATGATATCAGCGCCTGCCGCGATAGCAGCACTCATAACCTTAGCTTTGCTTGTATCAATAGACACTAAAATATTAAAGCGCTCTTTAATAGCTTTAAGTACAGGTATAACACGAGCGAGCTCATCTGCTTCACTTACGTCTTCGGCGCCTGGGCGTGTAGACTCGCCACCAATATCAATGATAGTAGCACCATCAGTAATCATACGTTGAACTTGCGTTAATGCAGGTTCAAAATCGGCAAACTTACCACCATCAGAGAACGAGTCAGGCGTAACATTTAAAATGCCCATTACTTGTGGTGTTGATAAATCTATGACTGAATTCGGGCAAATAAGTTGGTTTAGCACTGCAATCTCTTTATAACAAATTCTTTATTATTTTAACTTCTGAAACAGCTTTGGTGTTTTAAAAAGTTAAAATAATAAAGCCTCAATATAAATTAAACGGTTAGGTTTAATTCTTTGAGGCTTTAATAATTTCTCTAGCGATTAAGAAGCTGGAATATCTGAATTATCAGTTGAGCTTTTCGGCTCTTTAGTTTCCTTTACTTCTTCATCTTTTTTAGCTGAAGGCTTACTTGAATCAGTATTATTGTCTGATTTGTCATCAGAGCTTCTTGCATCAAAATCAGCTGGTGGGCGGACTTTAGTACGATTCATTAAATCATCAACTTGCAAAGCATCAATAGTTTCATATTCCATTAACGCATCTTTCATTGCATGAAGAATATCTTCATTGTCTTTTAAGATTTTTTCTGCACGATCGTAATTACGATTAACAAAATCTTTAATTTCTTCATCAATAGCACGTGCCGTTTCATCAGACATATTTAATGATTTAGACGATGTTCTTCCTAAGAATACTTCACCTTCTTCTTCAGCAAATAGCATAGGACCCATTTTTTGTGAGAAGCCCCACTGTGTCACCATTTTGCGTGCAAGTTGTGTTGCGCGCTCAATATCGTTTGAAGCACCTGTTGAAACTTTTTCAAAACCGTAAATCATTTCTTCTGCAATACGACCACCGTATAAAGATGAAATGTTACTTTCTAGATGCTGCTTACTGTGGCTGAAACGATCTTGCTCAGGTAAGTACATAGTTACACCCAATGCACGACCACGCGGCATAATGCTCACTTTATAAACTGGGTCATGATCTGGCACTAAACGACCTACAATCGCGTGTCCTGCTTCATGATAAGCAGTCATTTCTTTTTCTGACTCAGTCATCACCATAGAACGACGCTCTGAGCCCATCATGATTTTGTCTTTCGCTTTTTCAAATTCAGCCATACCAACAACACGGCGCTCTGCACGTGCAGCAAATAAAGCAGCTTCGTTAACTAAGTTAGCTAAATCAGCACCAGAAAAACCAGGCGTACCACGTGCAATAACAGAGGCTTTAACATCATCACCTAATGGTACTTTGCGCATGTGAACTTTTAAAATTTGCTCACGACCACGAATATCAGGTAAACCAACGGTAACTTGACGGTCAAAACGACCAGGACGAAGTAACGCTGGATCTAATACGTCTGGACGGTTAGTAGCAGCAATAACGATTACACCTTCATTACCTTCAAAACCATCCATTTCAACTAGCATTTGGTTCAGTGTTTGTTCACGTTCATCATGACCACCACCCATACCTGCGCCACGTTGGCGACCAACAGCATCAATTTCATCGATAAAGATAATACAAGGAGCTGATTTTTTAGCTTGCTCAAACATATCGCGCACACGAGATGCACCAACACCAACAAACATTTCAACAAAATCAGAGCCTGAAATAGTAAAGAAAGGTACTTTAGCTTCACCAGCAATTGCTTTTGCTAATAACGTTTTACCTGTACCTGGCTGACCCACCATCAAAACACCTGATGGAATACGACCACCTAGCTTTTGAAAACGTGTTGGATCTTTCAAGTAATCAACTAATTCTGTTACTTCTTCTTTTGCTTCGTCACAACCAGCAACATCAGCAAAAGTTGTTTTAATTTGATCTTCGCCCAATAAACGCGCTTTAGACTTACCAAAACTCATTGCGCCTTTACCGCCCCCACCTTGCATTTGACGCATGAAGAATATCCATACACCAATTAACAATATCATTGGGAACCAAGAGACAAAAATTGTCATTAAGAAACTTTGTTCTTCTGGTAATTCGCCCGATGCGTTAACACCTTGCTTAACTAGATCATTGATTAAATCACGATCGTAGCCACCAGGAATAACGGTAACAAAGTTTTCACCGCTACGTTTAATACCATTGATAACGCCATTTCTATCAACGTCTACTTCTCTAATCTGCCCTTGACGTACGTCTTGAACAAATTGTGTGTAATCCACTTGTTGCTCTTTGCCGCTTCCAGGAGTAAAACTTTGGAAAACAGACATTAATACAACTGCAATAACTAACCATAAAATAAGATTTTTTGCCATATCGCTCAACTTAATGACCTCTTGATAATGTTAAAAATGGTGCGATGAAATAATTCCACCCAATTTACTACAATTTAAAGCCCGTAGCCACAAGATAAACTTCACGTGAGCGAGCACGTGACGATTCTGGCTTGCGAGTTCTAACGGTTTTAAATGCGGCTCGAGCATCTTTCATAAATTGCTCAAAGCCCTCTCCTTGGAACACTTTCACTACAAAGGCGCCATCTTTCTTTAATACCTGATTGCACATATCTAGCGCTAATTCGACTAAATACATACTGCGCGCCGCGTCTGCAGCATCATTACCAGTAAAATTTGCAGCCATGTCAGACATAACAACATCAATATTTTTACCATTAATTCGAGTTAATAAAGCATCGAGTACTGCTTCTTCACGAAAGTCACCTTGCAAGAAGTCTACTCCTGCAATAGGGTCCATCGCTAAAATGTCACATGCAACAACTTGCCCGCTATCACCCACCACTTTCGTGGCGTATTCTGACCAACCGCCAGGAGCCGCACCTAAATCAACTACCTTCATACCAGGTTTAATTAATTTATCTTTATTATTTATCTCTTCAATTTTAAAAACAGCACGTGAGCGTAAGCCCAACCGTTGTGCTTTTTTTACATATTCATCATCAAAATGCTCTTTTAACCACCGAGCACTACTGACACTGACCTTATTCTTACTCATTCAATCCACTTATATTTTTTTGCTTTCAACAGTTGCTTATTTAAAAACTCGTTTACTTTATGCATTACTTAAAAGTAATAGCTGTATTTTAACCATAAATCACTATAAAAGTACGGTTAAAAGCTGACTGTTTGTAAACAATATTAGTATTACAAACTAGATGGAGGTAAAATAGTCATAATTCAAGCTAACTTGTAACGAAAATTGTTCATGAACCTAAATAAAAAACAAATTCAGTATTTAAAAGGCTTAGCACATAGCCTTAAACCCGTAGTAATGCTAGGTAATAACGGCCTTACTGAAGCAGTAGTTGCCGAAATCGACTATTCGTTAAATCATCACGAATTAATCAAGATTAAAATCCCTACTGATGATCGTGAAACCAAAGCGCTTATTGTTGAAGCTATTTGTCGTGAAACAAATGCAACAAAAGTGCAAGTAATTGGTAAAACATTAATTATTTTTAGACCTACGGATGAAAAGAAAATTCGTATTCCTAAAATTTAATTCGTTTTAAGTTAAATCTGTTAGTGCTATCAACTTAAGTGCAGCTGCACTTTAAATATTAGCTAGCTTCACATTTTGGTATTTCAAAAAAGGGCATTAGCCCTTTTTTTTTGTACCTCAACTTTACAATCTGCCTTATCACGAACAACATAACTTTTAAAATCTTATCACTATTTCAGCAGGTAAGAAGTTTACTCTACAAGGTAAAACAATAATCACCAACACTACATTAGAAAAAACTAATATACAAAAGATGTAGCTTGCCTTACAATTATTTTTTCTTCAATACTTCTTACATAACTTCGAGGATTTAAAAATGTTATTAACAGTACCAGAGCTAGTCACACAAGCTAAAACTTCGGTTACCTGTGTTAGGGCAACACATGCTTATAGTCGCAAAAATGCAATCTTCATTGATGTTAGAGAGACAGGAGAAACTGCCACTTCGCCGGTACCAAACTCAATAGCTATTCCTCGAGGAGTGTTGGAGATGCATATTGCTACACATTGTAAAGATCCAGAAGTTGAAATTTTTACCCATTGCGCCACTGGTGGGCGAGCTACATTAGCAGCAGAGCAGCTTCAACGTATTGGTTATAAAAATGTAAAAGCTATTAGCAATTCTCATGATGAAGTTTGTCAGGCACAAAAAAACCAGTAAACGTTTAATTAATAGCGTTTACTGGTTTTAAGTATGTATTAAGGCCGTGAACATTAAGTCCACCTTGTTGGGCTTAATGTATAATGAAGATTAAATGTGTTCTACGCCAACAATTTCATATTCAACTATACCGCCTGGGGTAGTTATTTCAATTTCTGAATCAACCTCTTTACCAATTAAACCGCGGGCAATTGGTGAGTTTAATGAAATACGGCCTGTTTTAAAGTCAGCTTCATCATCGCCAACAATTTTATAAGTTACTTCAACTTCAGTTTCAATATTTAATAGTGTAACTGTAGAGCCAAAAATAACCTTACCTGTATTAGGTATTTTAGTTACGTCTATAACTTGCGCGTTACATAAGCGACCTTCAATATCTTGAATGCGGCCTTCACAGAACCCCTGCTCTTCTTTCGCAGCATGGTACTCAGCATTTTCTTTCAAGTCGCCATGTTCACGCGCATCAGCAATATCTTTCACAATACGTGGACGCTTTTCGGTTTTTAATATTCTTAATTCTTCTTTTAATTGCTCTGCACCAAGCAATGTCATCGGATACTTTGTCATTTTACTCTTCTTTTTCAAACAATAAAGGCGGCTTACCTATACTAAATAATAGAAGGTAACCACCTTTAGAAAATTATTCGCTTATGTTTACTTTACCGTTAATTTGTTCAAATTGCAGAACAAATTAACTTTTCAAGCAATTTATTTACAGCGTTTGTGTAATTCTTGTATAGAATTTACGATATTTCGGTCGTCTGCGGCATGTGATTGACACGCTGCAAATGCGGCATTCAATGTCGTAGTATATGCGACTTTGTATCGTAAAGCACCACCACGTAATACTTTAGAGTCTTCAATTGCTTTACGACCCTCGGTAGTATTAATAATGTAGGTATACTCTCCGTTCTTAATTCTATCAAGAATATGTGGACGACCTTCATGTACTTTGTTAACTAAACGACAAGGTATATTGGCTTCGCCTAGAATAACCGCAGTACCATGTGTAGCATCAAGTTCATAACCTAAGGCAACCATTTGTTTAGCAAGCTCTACCACACGACCTTTATCGCTATGACGTACTGAAACTAAAGCTCGACCATCTTTTGGTACAGAAACACCCGCACCTAAGTTAGCTTTAGCATAAGCTTCTTCAAAGGTATCGCCAACGCCCATTACTTCACCTGTTGAGCGCATTTCAGGGCCAACTAAAGGATCACTACCGTGGAACTTATTAAATGGGATAACCACTTCTTTAACAGAGAAATACGGCGGAATAACTTCCTTAGTAATACCTTGCTCTTTCAGTGATTTACCTGCCATTACACGGGCACCAATTTTAGCTAAAGGTACAGCGGTTGCTTTTGATACAAATGGTATTGTACGAGCAGCACGAGGGTTAACCTCGATTAAATAAACTTTGCCATCTTTTACTGCCATTTGTGTATTCATTAGGCCGATAACACCTAACTCAAACGCTAAGTCCGTAACTTGCTTGCGCATAACGTCTTGTACTTCTTGGCTTAAGCTGTATGCCGGTAATGAACATGCTGAGTCACCTGAATGCACACCCGCTTGTTCAATATGCTGCATAATGCCACCAACAACTACATCTGTACCATCACATACAACGTCGATATCAACTTCAATCGCGTCATCTAAGAAATGGTCAAGTAGCACTGGTGAGTCATTTGATACACTTACCGCTTCCGTCATGTAACGACGTAAATCATCTAAGTCATAGACTATTTCCATTGCACGACCACCTAAAACATAAGATGGACGAACCACTAGAGGGAAACCAATGGTTTCAGCTTTTGCCATAGCTTCATCAAGAGAAGTAACCGTTGCATTTTCTGGCTGTAATAAACCTAAACGGTCTACCGCTTGTTGAAAGCGCTCACGATCTTCTGCACGGTCAATGGCATCTGGAGAAGTACCAATAATTGGTACACCTGCAGCTTCTAAAGCGCGTGCTAATTTCAGTGGTGTTTGACCACCGTATTGTACGATTACGCCTTTAGGCTTTTCAATGCGAACAATTTCGAGCACATCTTCAAAAGTAATTGACTCAAAATATAAACGATCAGATGTGTCGTAGTCGGTTGAAACCGTTTCAGGGTTACAGTTAACCATGATGGTTTCAAAACCATCTTCGCGTAATGCTAATGCTGCGTGTACACAACAATAATCAAACTCGATACCTTGGCCGATACGATTTGGACCGCCACCTAAGATCATAATTGATTCTTTGTCGGTAGGGTTTGCTTCACATTCTTCATCATATGTTGAGTACATGTAAGCCGTGTCTGAACTAAATTCAGCCGCACATGTGTCTACACGCTTATACACAGGGAAGATATTGGCATTATGACGTTTTTTACGTACTTCAGCTTCAGCAACACCAATTAAGTCAGCTAAACGTGAGTCTGCGAAACCTTTACGTTTGAGTTTGCGTAAATAAGTTGGCGTTAATACTTTTAAGCCACCTTCGCTAACTTTCGCTTCATCTAAAATAATATCTTCAATTTGTACTAGGAACCAACGGTCAATTTTGGTTAAGCGGAAAATATCATCAACACTTAAACCAAGGCGGAAGGCGTCACCAATATACCAAATACGATCAGCGCCAGCTTCTTGTAACTCGTGCATAATTTTGGTTTTAGCACCCGGTTGAGTTACATCAACCATAGAATCAAAACCATTAACGCCAACTTCTAAGCCACGAAGAGCTTTTTGTAATGACTCTTGCTGATTACGTCCAATTGACATGACCTCGCCAACAGATTTCATTTGCGTGGTAAGACGATCTTCTGCACCAGCAAATTTCTCAAAGTTAAAACGTGGTATTTTAGTTACAACGTAATCGATAGTTGGTTCGAATGACGCAGGTGTTTTACCGCCGGTAATATCATTGGTTAATTCATCAAGCGTATAACCTACCGCAAGTTTTGCTGCAATTTTAGCAATTGGGAAACCGGTTGCTTTTGATGCTAAAGCTGACGAGCGAGAAACACGTGGGTTCATCTCGATAATAACCATACGGCCAGTATCAGGACAAATACCAAACTGTACGTTTGAACCACCCGTTTCAACGCCAATTTCACGTAATACCGCAATCGATGCATTACGCATGATTTGGTATTCTTTATCGGTTAACGTTTGTGCGGGTGCAACCGTGATTGAATCACCGGTATGAATGCCCATTGGGTCGAAGTTTTCAATCGAACAAATAATGATACAGTTATCATTTTTGTCGCGAACTACTTCCATTTCATATTCTTTCCAGCCAATTAATGACTCATCAATCAATAATTCTGAGGTTGGAGAAAGATCTAAGCCACGCGTACAAATTTCGGTAAATTCTTCGCGGTTATAAGCAATACCACCGCCTGATCCACCCATAGTAAATGACGGACGAATAATACACGGAAAGCCTAAATTTTTACTTGCTGCGTGCGCTTCTTCAAGCGTGTGTACAATTTCAGCGCGTGGTGTTTCTAAACCAATGGCTTTCATTGCTTTATCGAAACGACTACGATCTTCAGCTTTATCAATTGCATCAGCTGTAGCGCCAATCATTTCAACATTAAATTCTTTTAAAACGCCTTTAGCTTCTAGCTCTAACGCACAGTTTAATGCAGTTTGGCCACCCATAGTCGGTAGCACAGCACAAGGACGTTCTTTTTCAATAATTTTACGTACAACTTCCCAATGAATAGGTTCGATGTAGGTTGCATCGGCCATTTCAGGGTCGGTCATAATAGTTGCAGGGTTCGAGTTAACTAGAATAACTCGGTAACCTTCTTCGCGTAATGCTTTACAGGCTTGTGCACCTGAGTAATCAAACTCACATGCTTGGCCAATAACAATTGGTCCTGCGCCTAAGATCAAGATACTTTTTAAATCAGTACGTTTTGCCATTTTCTATTCTCTCTTCTCTTGTCTAAGGGCTAAGCTTTTTTTGAAGCAACGATTAAGTCGATAAAATGATCGAACAATGGTGCAGCATCAGTTGGACCTGGGCTTGCTTCAGGGTGACCTTGAAAGCTAAATGCCGGTTTATCTGTACGATGAATACCTTGAATTGAACCATCAAACAATGAAGTGTGGGTTACTTTTAAGTTGTCAGATAAGTTATTTTCGTCAACAGCAAAACCGTGGTTTTGCGCAGTGATCATCACAACATTACGCTCAAAGTCTTTCACAGGGTGGTTGCCACCATGATGACCGAATTTCATTTTAATAGTTTTTGCATCGCTAGCCAAAGCTAACAGTTGGTGACCTAAACAAATACCAAATACTGGGATATCAGTTGTTAAGAAGGTTTTTATCGCGCTAATGGCATAATCACATGGCTCTGGATCACCTGGACCATTAGATAAGAAAATACCGTCTGGGTTCATCGCTAAAACTTCTTCAGCTGAGGTTTGTGCAGGGACTACGGTAAGTTTACAGCCACGGTCTACTAACATACGTAAAATATTACGTTTAGCACCAAAATCGTATGCAACTACATGAAACTGTGAGTTTTCAGGTGTAACATGACCTTTTCCTAACTGCCAGCTGCCTTCTGTCCATTGGTATGATTCTTTCGTAGAAACAACTTTTGCTAAGTCCATACCTTTAAGGCCAGGGAATGCCTGTGCTTGAGATAAAGCCTTTGCTGCCTCAACACTTTCGTCGTCGAATTCACCAGCGATTATACAACCGTTTTGTGCGCCTTTCTCACGTAAAATACGGGTAAGTTTACGTGTGTCTATATCTGCAATACCTAAAATATTTTTTGCTTTTAAGTAGCCAGCTAAACTTTGCTCATTACGAAAGTTACTTGCGAGTAGCGGTAAATCACGAATTACTAAACCTTTTGCCCAAATAGTGCTAGATTCTTCATCTTCACTATTGGTACCTGTGTTACCTATATGTGGATATGTAAGGGTAACAATTTGCTCTGCATAAGAGGGATCTGTCAA
The DNA here is from genome assembly GCF_057550865.1 of Colwellia sp. NW0002-52-1. NCBI lineage: Bacteria > Pseudomonadati > Pseudomonadota > Gammaproteobacteria > Alteromonadales > Colwelliaceae > Colwellia > Colwellia sp. NW0002-52-1. The sequence goes on from NZ_BAAJLU010000010.1 coordinate 41,111, forward strand.
AATTTCTTGGTAGCCTGTCATTGAAGTATTAAATACTACTTCACCCACAGCCGTCCCTTCTGCACCGATAGCGGTGCCCTTAAATACAGTGCCGTCTTCAAGCACTAAAATGGCAGATTTAGTCAATGTAACCTCCGTTAAGAAGAAAGAAAATTAATGGCCAAACAACTAATAACTTAACCATTAATGATAAAAGCGATACGCACAAAAATTGCCAAAAATTTACTCATGCTCAACATGAAGTGTAAATTTTTGACAAAATCCACTTATTTTACGCTTGTAAGCTTCTTTCGTCTAGTAATAATTGTAAAAAACTCTATGCTTTTAACGTTATTGATACAAAGACGTCAAAAACAACACTTTACTATACACAACACCCGTAAATACTAACCATTTAGTCAGGTTTCATTCACTTAAGTGATTTCTAATCTTTTAAACCTAATACATCTTGCATGTCATAAAAACCTGGGGTTGCTTCACTTAACCAAAAGGCTGCACGCATTGCACCAAGAGCAAAAGTCATTCGAGAACTCGCTTTATGTGTTAACTCAAGTCGTTCACCAATATCTGCAAAGTAGGCGGTATGTTCACCAATGATGTCCCCTGCTCTAACTGTAGCAAAACCGATGGTTTCACGACTACGTTCTTCAGTAATACCTTCACGCCCGTAAACTGCCACTTTATTTAAATCTCGGCCTAAAGTATCGGCGATTACTTGACCCATTTTAACTGCGGTGCCAGACGGGGCGTCTTTTTTAAACCTGTGGTGCGCTTCAAAAATTTCTATATCAGTATAGTCACCAATAGCTTTCGCGGTAACTTCTAATAGTTTAAATAACAAATTTACGCCAACGCTGGTATTTGGCGCTAAAACAACGGGAATTTTTTCACCTGCGGCTTTAATGGTTTCGACTTGTGAGTCAGAAAAACCGGTAGTACCAATGACCAATGCTTTATTGTGTTGCTGACACCAATTAAGGTGCTCTAGTGTTGCTTCAATCGAAGTAAAGTCGATTAACACATCTGCTGCTAATAATGTTTGATAATCTGTTGTAGTTTTTTGACCTATAGCACCAACTCCGGCTATTTCGCCTAAATCAAAGTTTTCGAATGATGAACCAACTCGAACACTTCCACCGACAAGCTCAACAGATTTATGCTCTATTGCTGCTTGAATTAAATTGCGGCCCATACGCCCGCTACAACCTAGAATAGCTACTTTTACTTTCATGAAAACGTATTCCTAATACGGTAATGCTATAAGTCTACTTATAAGCAATTTTAAAAGGGGTTTCTAAATCAATAGATTGGCTTAGCTCTTGTGACACTACATTAAATATGCGCCATTGCCCTGCTGTTAAAACTAAATGGTAAAAAGCAGAGAAGTCCGTAAAAACTTCCTCATTAGGGCCAATAAACTGCCAATCAACACACGCAAGTATGACATCGTCTTTTAACTGACTAAAGCTCGACTTTAATGGCAAAAAATGTGATATTTTTGCATGTGATAATACTGTAAATATATCTAAAAATTCTTCTGTAAAGGTTTTGTCATTAGTAATTAAAACTGCTTTATCTGGCGTATGCAACGTACAAGGCAACTGATAACATTGTTTTACAGCCGACATTTCTTGTTGCTGAAACGCCACTATATAATGCTGAAATAACTCTTCTATTGCTTGTGTATGCATGAATAGCTTAATACCTTTAGCTCTACTATCAATTCTTTTTAATATTTAAATTGAGCTTATAAAAAAGCCCTCAACTGAGGGCTTTTAAAAATAAGCTTATTTAGCTAACAACCGCTAATAACTCAACATCGAATATCAAAGTTGCGTAAGGTGGAATTGCACCTTGAGAACCACGCTCGCCGTATGCTAAGCCGTAAGGTACGTATAAACGCCACTTTGAACCTTCAGTCATTAATTGTAATGCTTCAGTCCAACCAGCGATAACGCCGCCCACTGGGAACTCAGCAGGCTGGCCACGATCAACAGAGCTATCAAAGATATCGCCATTGATGAATGTACCGTGGTAATGAACACGAACAGTGCTTGCTGCTGTTGGCGTTTCACCTTCACCAGTAGCAATTACTTCGTATTGTAAGCCTGATTCAGTTGTAGTTACTTCATCACGTTTTGCATTTTCTACTAAAAATGCTTCACCTTCAGCTGCTTTAACTTTAGCTTCAGCTTGCTCTAGCTCTTGCATCTTTTTAGATACAATACCAAACGCTTCATTTAAATCTTCGTCAGATACTTGGCTTTCAGTATTAGCAATAGCATCTGCTAAGCCAGCTTGTACAGCTGATACATCAAAGTCTTTAAAAGGATTGTTACGAAGTTGGTCACCAAGTTGACGACCTACACCGTAGCTTACGCGTTGTTCAATTGTTTCAAGTTTATTTTCTGACATTATTTAATCTTCACTTAATTAATACGATAAAAATTCGCCATACGATAGCATAAATTTAACGTCCTCTGAAGTGCTAGCGATAGCGAATTTGTTATTTATTATAAGTTTTTTATCTTTCACCTTGCATTGACGGTTAAGGTTTAATGATCCAAAACAATTAAGCTAGACTTTTCGTTATTCTTTCATAGCACTGCATTAGCACAGGTGCTGATAAATTTAATTTTTCAACGAGCTTAACTGGGTAGGCAATTAATACGCCGAATTCCGAGTTAGCTCCTGCGGCTAAATCTCGTTGCATTGAAGTTTCACTACTATCGGGTAAGCGTGATAAAAAGCTTAAGGTTTCTTTTATATGTTTGTCGCCAAGGCCTACACCTGATTTTCTTGCTATATCGCCATACTCATTAACAATGCGTTCTAGTAAAAAAGCAATATGGCTTTGCGCTCTAATTTCGCCTAAATTTAACTTTCTTGCCGATGCTAGAGCCCCCCAAGCTGCAACAAGTATAAACTTACGCCATAACGCTAATTCGATATCACTTGTCACGCCAACACTAATGCCTGCCAAGGTTAATCGTTTGGCTATTTCACTAAGCTGTGCAGTTTCATCCATAACTAGCGTAGCTGTTTGCGCTTGGGTTTTCTCATCTGCGCGCTTTGAGGTTGAAGCAGAAAATGAGCCTAAAGTAATGTGCGGTTTAGCCCCGGTATGATTTATCACCCCTTCGGCAGACTTCTCCGCTATTATTTTTGCTAAACCGCCAATAATATTTTCTTTTGCTACACCGTACTCATGCATTATTTCAGCGGCATTAACACCATTTAATAAAGGAATAATTTTTGTATTTTCAGTGATTAAAGGTGTTATCTGTGCAAGCGATTCTGGTAGATGATAAGACTTTACACACAAAAAGATAACATCCGCTGGTGAAGATAAACTGTTTGGTTTCAAGTTTTCAGCATTAACAACATTAAGGTTATCTAAGTGCACATCGCCTTCAATACTTTTAATAGTTAAGCCAGTTTTTTGCATGGCTTGCAATTGTTTACCACGCGCAATAAAAGTAATCTTCTCCCCATGTCGTGCTAAACGACCACCAAAATAACCACCAACAGCACCACACCCTACAATGACAAAATGCATTACCTTTCCTTAAATTCTAAAAATATACTGAAGTTTATCATGAAGAGTCTCAAATAATCAGACGTATCGAGCTTAAAAAATCGTAACTAAATCACTGCTACATTTACTGCTCAACCTGACTTCTACTAAGCGGCATTATTTTATCTACCGACTTATTTTGCAGTAAAACTAAAATCCTCTTAACTAGAGCGACCCATTCTGACATTAGCGCCACATTTATCCCATCTAATAAACTACTGAAATTTAATATAAAAAATATTTACCGAAAAAATTCAGTACATTTTTCGAACAAACTGGTTGACGACACAAAAACTTAATGGGATTATGCTTGCGTAATGAGCAATTGCCCGAATTGCACGTTATGCTAGTAAAAAACATAAATGTAACTCAATTGTAGAGTTACTGATAAACTAAAATAGAAAGAGTTAACTATGAAAAAAAATATAAAAACATTGGGGATGACAACAGCCTTGCTATCTTGCTGCTTGAGTGCACAAGTATTGGCAGAGGTTGGTGGTGAGTTTGATTTAAGTTTTGGCATAAAAACCAATCATTTGTGGCATGGTTTTATCGTGACCGACGGTGTGATGACTGCCGGTGCATTAGAGTATAAAACTGCAGATAAAAACACCACATTCGGACTTTGGGCAGGTGGTTCATTTAACGGGGAGTACAAAGAATTTACTTACTATGCTTCGCATAAATTTTCAGACAATTTTTTCGTTGAAATAGTGAACCATGGCAATCACTCTGGCATTGCCGATGACGAGGTTGATATATTCAACTACTCTTCTGACGACTCTAAAACAGGTAACTTTACCGATCTTGGTATGGGCTACACTTTTGCTGGTGACACACCAATATCATTATACTATGCCATTATAATACAAGGTGTTGATAAGCATATAGATGATAGTTCTGGCGAGCTAGAACGCTCTTACACTAATTATATTGAGGTTTCAGCCCCCGTTTGGCACGGAAAAAATGGCGAAACAGTTAATGCCTTTGTAGGTGGTGCATTCTCTCCGGTTCATAAACGAAACTTCTACTCTGATAATGCCAATATTAATAATGTTGGCTTTACTTTCTCAAAAAAAATTAACCTTTTAAATACTTCGTTCCCTGTTTCAGCAACCGCTATGTGGAACCCGGCACTTAACCATGGTGCGCTGCAAGTTGCCGTAGAGTTATTTTAATAAAAGCATTAAAAAAGATAATCAACTGTTATAAAACAGATGGTTAGCTTAAATATCTAATCAGCTACATTGATTTGGGTAAACTGAAATAAAACGATAGAATTATTAATACTTAAACATCAAAAATTAATAATTTTAGTCTACAAACTTATCACTAAGCTGGCTAAATATAAATGTTCAGTGATAAATAGGAATTGAAAATGGCTAATATTCAAAGAGAAAATACATTTAGTGAAATAAATGAAGAACAAATGCCAGTAGCAAAAAGTAAACTACATGGCTGGAAGCACTTTGCGGGTTTGTATGCAGGAGAGCATGTTGCCGCAACAGAGTTTGTTATCGGGGCGACCTTTGTCGCATTAGGTGCTGCAACTACCGATATTTTATTAGGTTTGTTAATAGGTAATTTATTAGCAATGTGTTCTTGGTGGTTACTAACCGCACCAATAGCCGTTGAAACTCGCTTAAGTTTATATAATTACCTTAATAAGATTGCCGGTAATTCAATGACAAAGCTTTATAACTGGGCAAACGTTGTGATATTTTCAGTGATCTCAGCCGCCATGATCACCGTATCATCCACCGCAGTTAGGTTCTTGTTTGATATTCCAGCACAACTCAATTGGTACCCCAGCAGCTTTTGGTTTGTTGCCATTGTACTTGCCGTTGGTTCAATTGTGGTGTTTGTTGCTATGTATGGGTTTTCCACCGTAGCTGACTTCTCTAAAATATGTGCGCCTTGGTTGTTTGTTATATTTATTGCAGGTTCATTCACCTTATTTCCAGCATTATCGAACCATGTATTAGGGTCCACAACGCTGACTGGTTGGGGGGACTTTATCACTATAGGTGACAGTTCCATTTGGACCGGCTTTACCCCTGATGGTGAAAGTGGCATAGGGTTGTTAGAAGTTATCGGTTTTGCTTGGGCTGCAAACTCAATTACCCATTTTGGCCTTATTGATATGGCAATATTTCGATTTGCCAAACGCAAAAGATACGGTTTATTGTCAGGCGTTGGCATGTTCTTCGGTCATTACATAGCATGGATTTCAGCCGGTATTATGGGTGCAGGTGCTGCAGTATTACTTAAAACCACCATTACCTCATTAGATCCAGGCGATGTTGCTTACCATGCTTTAGGTTTAACAGGCTTTGTTATTATTATTATTGCCGGTTGGACTACAGCCAATGCAAACCTTTACCGTGCAGGTTTAGCAGCCCAGTCAATTTTTGTTAACCATTCACGTGAAAAAACCACGGCGATAGTTGGCATTGTTACCGTAATAATTGCTTGCTTCCCCTTTGTATTTTCACAAATGTTACCGCTACTTACTTATGCTGGCTTATTAGTTGTACCTGTCGGCGGCATTGTGTTCGCTGAGCATATGTTATTTCCCAAATTAGGCTTAACTCGTTATTGGGCCAAATACCAAAATATATCTCGCAGTATTCCTGCCATTGCTACTTGGGCATTAGCTTTAGCTTTTGGTTTTGGCTTAAATGCACTTGACGTAATGTCGTTTTATTACTTATTTATTCCTACATGGATATTCAGCATTGTTATTTATACGGTATTAGCAAAAAAATACGGCGCAGATAAAGATTACACTAACGAGGTAGCCGCTGAAGCACTTGAGCAAAAGGAAATTGTTTTGTATCAAACTCAGCAAGCGCTTACAGATAATCCCTTCATTGAAGATACAAGTACTATCAGCAAGATATTAAATGCAGTGTCAACAATTTCACTATTAGTGATTAGTGTTTTTGCATGTCAGGTAATGTTTTTTAGTGAAACGATGGCGGTATATGAGACGAATAAAGCACAGTTTGAGTTTTATTGTTTTATTTTCACCATTACTTACTTTGCCAGTGCTTATATGTCGCTTAAACGTCAAAAAGCCCTTAATAGCTAGCTCATTTTACTTTGCGTTTATGCAATTAACTTACTCGCTAATGTAAAAAAATGCACCGTTACATTGTTAATATACTAACAATGTAACGGGCCCAAACAACAGAAAAATAGGTGAATAGCAGCAGAGTTCATCTAATTATATTTTAGGTTCAAACCTATTTAGCAAGGCCAAAAACATGAATGATATTTCAAAAAACAACAGCCATAATCAGCCATTAACTCAGCATTTAAGCCAGTTAACATTAGCTGAGTTACCTGAACATATTGATATTCCGAATTATGACCGAAAAAATCTCAAAGCCGGTATTGTGCACATTGGCGTTGGTGGCTTTCATCGTGCGCATCAAGCCATGTATATAAATGAATTATTAAAAACACCGGGCTCTGAGCAATGGGCTATTTGTGGTATTGGCTTATTAGAAAATAACCGTGGCCTGCGCGATATTTTAGTTAAGCAAGACTATTTGTATTCTCTGGTCGTACGTCATCCTAATGGTCAAATTGATAATAAAGTCATTGGCTCAATGATCGACTTTATATTTGCCCCAGAAAATAAACAAACCGCTATCGATAAATTAGCCCATAACGACACTAAAATTGTTTCGTTAACCATTACAGAGGGTGGGTATAATTTACATCCGAATACGGGTGATCTCGACTTAACAAACCCCGATATAATTCATGACATTGCAAGCCCTAATGATCCAAAAACAGCCTTGGGTTATATTGCGGCGGCATTAAAAATTCGTCAAGCAAACAACTTACCTGCTTTTACCGTGCAATCTTGTGACAATATCCAACATAACGGAGCAGTAACACGTAAAATGTTACTCACTCTGACTGAAAAGCAAGATCCTGCCTTAAGTCAATGGATAGAAAAAAATGTAGCTTTTCCAAATGCTATGGTTGATCGCATAACACCTGTTACGACAAAAGTTGATACTGATTATGTTAGTGAAACATTTGGTTTAATTGATGAGTGGCCAATAACTTGTGAGTCGTTTTCGCAATGGGTAATTGAAGATAACTTCAGTAACGGTCGCCCAAACTGGGATTTAGCCGGCGCACAATTTGTTCAAGATGTAACACCCTTTGAAAAAATGAAAATTCGATTATTAAATGCTGGGCATTCAGTATTAGGGTTGTTAGGTTCTATTCACGGTTACGCGACCATAGATGAAACCGTGTCTGATCAAGACTTTGCAAATTATCTAAGCGCTTTTATGGACTTAGAGGTAACACCTTTGTTAGATGAATTAGACGGAATTGATTTAGTCACATACAAAGAGACCTTAATTGAGCGTTTTTCCAACCCAAATATTAAAGATAGCTTGGCTAGAATTTGTAGCGAAAGTTCAGCTAAACTACCAAAATTTTTAATTGCCACTATAACTGAAAACTTAGCGGTAAAGCGTGACTGTTCATTAGCGGCTTTAGTTATTGCAACGTGGTGTTTGTACAGCGACAAACAGGTAAACCAACAGCAGCAAGCTTTAGATATTCAAGATGCCATGCAGGAACAACTACACGAATACGCTCAACAAACTGGCTCAGATAAACTCGCGTTTTTAAAGTTAAGCAGCTTGTTTACTGACTTAATTGATCAGCCAGATTTCAGTCAACTTTACATTAACGCTATTAATTTACTTTATGTACCTACAAGTAATATTAAAAATATAATGAAAACCACCCTTGAGCAAAAATCAAATAAAGTTGCTCTGGAGACAAAATAATGAACAGCTTATTTATCAATCATAAAAGCCCTAACGAAATAACAATCAACTGTTTTGGCGAAGTTTTATGGGATTGTTTTGCTAGCGAAAAACGTTTGGGCGGTGCACCTTTAAATGTTTGTTTACGTTTAAATTCTCTCGGTATTCAAGCGAAAATGCTGAGTGCTGTTGGCAACGATGCTTTAGGAGAGGAATTATTAGATGATATTAAAACGCGCAATATAGATACTGACTTTATTACCGTTAATTCCAATAAAAAAACCAGCACCGTAGAAGTTACTTTAGATAGCAATGGCAGCGCAACATACGAAATTGTTGCTGATACCGCGTGGGATAACATAGCGTTAACTCCCGCCCTTATTGAGCAAGTTAAGTCTTCAGATATTTTTGTTTTTGGCAGCTTGGTCGGGCGTGAAAAAGTATCATTGAATACGTTAAAACAGCTGATTGAAGTCGCACAATTTAAAGTTTTTGATGTCAACTTACGTAAGCCGCACTATGATCTTGAAACGTTAATCCAACTTATGCAAAGTGCTGACTTTATCAAACTCAACGACGATGAATTATACGAAATAGCACATGCAATGGGCTCTAAATTCAATTCATTAGAGCAAAATCTTGAATTTATTGCTGAGCAAACGAATACACCTTATATATGTGTAACTAAAGGTTCCCATGGCGCTTTATTAAAAATTAATGACCAAAATTATTATAATTCTGGCTACCTGATAAAGGTAGTAGATACTGTAGGCGCTGGTGATTCATTTTTAGGTGCATTAATTTATCAGCTATGTAATACAACTAATGCACAATATGCAGTTAATTTTGCCTGTGCTGTTGGCGCTATGGTGGCACAAAATCATGGCGCAACCCCAGAGTTATCGATAAATGAAATTGAAAAATTTATGAATCCAATATGATTTATACAATTCCAATAGATTACAAAAACTTGTATTCTAGTTAAATAACTAGCATACAAGTAATGAGAATAGATAAAATTAATGAAAGCCAACGATTTAGCGATTAATAGCACCATAGATTTAATTATCTTCGATTGCGATGGTGTGCTGGTTGATAGTGAAGTGCTAAGCCAACGTGTGCTAATTGAAATGCTAGCAGAGATTGGTGTAACTGTATCACAAGATTATTTTCTTACTCACTTCTTAGGATATAATTTTGAGCATGTTACCGCTAAAGTATTCTCAGACTTTTCTGTTAAATTAACCGCTGAATTTCGTGAAAACTATCGTGACAAATTAATCAAAGTATTTGCTGTTGAACTTCAACAAACTCAAGACTTAGCGTGGATGCTTTCTCAAATTAACGTTAAAACTTGCGTCGCCACTAGCGGCAGTCCTGAAAAAGTAAAAAACTCATTGCATTATACTAAGCTAGAGCAATATTTTGGAAACCGAGTATTTACCTCTTCAGAAGTTAAAAACGGTAAACCTGCGCCAGATTTATTTTTACATGCTGCAAATAAAATGGCGGTATCACCACAAAACTGTTTAGTAATAGAAGATTCAAACGCCGGCGTTCGAGCTGGTTTAGCGGCGAACATGCATGTAATAAGATATACAGGTGCTAGCCACCTATCAGGTTTAAAGACTACAATGTCTGAAGATGTTACCACTATAGATCATTGGACTGAGCTATTTGAGCAGATACCTTCGCTTAGTTCATCTACAAAAATCGAGAGGTAAAGTGTGTTAAAGCGTTCGAATTCCGAAATAAGAAAGTTAGACGATGCCGCTAAAGCAGGTTGGCTATATTATGTTGCCGGTAATACTCAAGAAGAAATAGCCAAAAAGCTTAATGTTTCTCGCCAATCAGCGCAACGCATGGTGGCACTATCCGTTAGCGAAGGCCTAATTAAAGTGCGCCTTGAGCATCCAATCGCTAAATGTATGGATTTACAATTAAAAATAAAGACACGCTTTGGATTACAGTCTTGTATTGTTGTTCCAAGCGATACTAGTGATCCTACCTCTACATTAGGTCTTGCCCAAGCTGGTGCAAAAGAAATAGAGTTACATCTAAAAGCAACAGAGCCAAAAATAATAGCAATGGGCACTGGACGAGTGCTTCGTGCTTGCGTTGAAGAACTGTCTTTACTGAACTGTGAACAACATCAAATTGTCGCACTATTAGGCAATATGGCTTCCGATGGTTCGGCCTCTTCATACGATGTTGTAATGCGCATGGCTGAACACATTAACGCTAAGCATTACCCTATGCCACTACCTGTGCTTCCAAATAGTAAGGAAGAAAAAGACCAGTTACATGCACAGCGTTATATTGCCAATAATTTAGCCTTAGCAGCACAAGCAGATGTAACCTTTATTGGTGTCGGTAATTTAGCAATTAACTCTCCACTGCACATCGACGGTTTTGTTACCCCAAAAGAGCTAAAAGAGTTACAAACTAAAGGCGCTGTAGGAGAATTAATTAGTTGGGTTTTAGATGTTAACGGCAACCTGATTGACTGCGCAGTGAATAAGCGTGTTGCCAGTTCACCATTAAAAGCAAACTCTGACAAAGCGGTTTACGCTATAGCTGCCGGTGAAGAAAAAGTTTTTGCGATATTAGGTGCCCTAAGATCTAAACTAATCAATGGTTTAATTACCAATGAATATACCGCTGAACGCCTACTAGGCATAGATTAAATTCAATAAATCAAAAGCGTAACTACATTCGCAATAACAATAAGTCGACTATGCTTAGGCAAACAATGTCGCATTTTGAAACATACATAAATTTTATAAGGCTTAATATACATGTTGACTAATACTCTAGCGTGGCAAAACTTACAAATTCACTACTTAGATAGTAAAACGATTCACTTAAAGTCCTTATTTCGAATTGACCCTGAAAGGTTTGACAAGTTCACCATATCAGCATCTGGGCTTACGCTAGATTACTCAAAAAATCATTTAGTACCTGAAACAAAAAAATTACTTGTCGATTTGGCAGAGCAATGTGGCGTGAAAGAGAAAATAGAAAAAATGTTTTCAGGTGCGCCGATTAACACCACTGAAAACCGCCCTGTTTTACACACAGCATTACGTAACTTTTCTGATGAACCGGTTTATGTTGATGGCGAGAATATCATGCCATTGGTCAAAAACACTTTAGAAAAAATTAAAACCTTTGTTAATGATGTGTCATCAGGAACAACAAAAGGTTATAGCGGTAAAGCATTTACCGACATTGTTGCCATTGGTATTGGAGGCTCTTTTTTAGGGCCTAAAATTATGTCTGAAGCGTTAAAACCTTATCGTCAAAAACATTTAAACGTGCACTACGTTGCCAATGTTGATGGTTGTCATATTCATGATGTGTTATCTGATTTAGATCCTGAAACGACTTTAGTGATCACCTCTTCAAAAACGCTAACCACGCAAGAAACCCTTAGAAATACAGAGTCAGCAAAAGAATGGTTTTTAAAACAAGCCAAAGTGACTGACATTGAACATAACTTTGCTTGTGTCTCCAGCAATATTGAAGCGGCGAAAAGCTTTGGTATTAATGAGAAAAACATCTTTCCTATGTGGGATTGGGTTGGCGGTCGTTATTCTATTTGGTCAGCCATTGGCTTACCGCTTGCTATTGGTATTGGCTATGATAATTACTTAGCATTTTTAAATGGCGCATTTGAAATGGATGAACACTTTAGACAAGCGCCATTTGAAGAAAATATGCCGGTAATTATGGCATTACTGGGTATTTGGTATAGAAACTTCCACGGTGCTCAATCGCAAGTGTTATTACCTTATTATCATTATTTACGTGGCTTGCCAGCTTATATTCAGCAACTCGATATGGAAAGTAATGGTAAATCAGTTAATTTAGATAATAAAGAAACCAACTACGATACCGGCCCAATTATTTGGGGCAGTGAAGGTACTAATGGCCAACACTCATTTCATCAACTGATACACCAAAGTAAAACGCCTATTCCTGTCGACTTTATTTTACCACTTAATCCACATGCTGATATTTCAAATCATCATGACATGTTAATCGCTAACTGTTTAGGGCAAAGCCAAGCGTTAATGGAAGGACAAACAGAAGAGCAAGTAATCGCTGCCATGACCAAAGCTAAGTGCAGTACAGATGAAATAAGTTATTTGTCGTCTCATAAAGTCATGAAAGGCAATAAACCAAGCAATACACTTTTAATGCCGCAATTAACGCCTAAAGCTTTAGGCAGTTTAATAGCCTTATATGAACATAAAGTGTTCGTACAAGGGGTTATTTGGCAAATAAACTCATTTGATCAATGGGGTGTAGAGCTCGGCAAAGCGCTTGGCAATGAAATATTCAGTAAGCTTTCTAACATTGATATGCCTTTAGACATGGATGGCTCAACCAAAGGTTTAATTAGCATTTGTCGTAATAGACGCAATATTAGCTAAACAATAAAATTTAAAATTTTAGCCCCTAAATAGAACTTACTTACAATATATTTAGGGGCTTACACAAAACTTGTTATAGTTTTGGCTGTTAACGAATACAATGGCTAGCCTATTTCATTTAAATCTAACAACCTCGTAATACTTTCCATAAAAACTAATGCAGTTTTGCTACCTTTCTTCCAATGAATTTATTCCATTTTCAGAGTAACTTTTTCTGCCATTTTAATTTTCTTTAAAGTCTTTTTACATTAGCTTTATATGACAAGTTCGCAGGGCGAATACAGTTAATCGCTATTATTGAATGGTTTCATAACTCACTGTTCAAAAACATTAATTATTTTTGCTTGTTGTGATTTCATAACTATACTCAGTAACAATGAACTGGAATTTCACCTTTTTACTGAATATAAACATTAAAAGTATTTCATTGAAATTAGTTCATTTAAAGTAATAGCCGTTTAAAGGATAGACCATTTTTTGTTTTAAGTATTATCAACTTTACTCCTCAGTGAAATACACTTTGGTAAAAAGTCTAATCTAAACAGAGGTAAAACATGGAAGTTACTAGAACCAGCCGCCCTAGGCGGACCAAAATAATTTTACCGTTTGGCTTAATAACAATAAAGCTTACATTTCAATGTAGCCATATTTTTCGTTCTGCTCTATGGAGCCATTACCGATTTTATTATCAGAAGTGTTTGATTTATTCGCTTGGCTTTAACCTAATGGGTATATTCTCATTCAAAGTCGTACGCAGCATAAAATGCCACTCCCCTAAGAATAACATTATTAATCAATGAATAACTTTAGGGGAAATTTATGAGTAATAATCTTAACTTTATTAAGCACATCAGCTTACTCGTTGTTATCTGTGCTTTTACTTTACAAAGTAAAGAATTAAACCTCGCTAGTTTTGAGATGGAGCCTTATGTTGGCTCTCATTTAGAGCAAGAAGGTGCGATAGCCGAAATCATCTCTTCAGCTTTTGCTGAGTCAAATATAACAATAAACATATCATATTTTCCTGCGGCAAGAGCTAAATCAGCCAGACAAAAAGGAAACTATCTAGGAGTTTTTCCTGTTTTAAATAACACGGTATCTTCCAATTATTTTAAGCTTTCAGATCCATTACCAGGTATTCAACTGAAGTTGTTGAAGAAAAAAAGTACGGCTTTTACTCAGTCTTTCGACTCCAAAAAGATTGGCGTGCTACGAGGTACCTTTATAAAAGTGGCCAAACCTAAGTTTAAAAATGCCATATTTATAGAAGCAAATAGTCATGAGCAACTATTAAAAATGTTAGAAATTGGCCGGCTTGATTATGTTTTTATAGATAAATATACCGCTTCTGACTTAATGGTAAATAAGCTGCCATACTTAATTGGTGAATTGGATTTTATCTCTGGAAATAGTGAATATTTAAGCTTTCATTTAGCTTTTTATAATAATCGACCCGATGTAGAAAAAGTATTAACAGCATTTAATCAAGGTTTAAAGAAAATTAGAGAATCCGGGGAAGTAGATAACATTTTATACAAGCATGGCTTACTAGAGTTTCCTGATAAACAAGATAAAAAAACATTAAGAATAGCAACCGTTAACAATAAAGAACTCCTGCTATTAAAAGAGTTATCTCAACTATACGAAGCACAACATCCTAACATTAAATTAGAGTGGCGAGTATTAGATGAATCGGTTTTACGCTTACGCTTAATGAGTGACTTAACCGATACTGCTGGACAATTTGATGTTATGACCATAGGCGCATACGAAACTAAGCTTTGGGCAGAAAAAGGCTGGTTGCAACCTATAAAAAATCTACCATTAGAGTATGATCTAGCGGATATAATTCCCCCAATACAAACGAGTTTGACATATAAAGATAGCCTCTATGCTCTACCATTTTATGCTGAAAGCTCGATGACATACTATCGAAAAGACTTATTTAAAAGTGCAAAAATAAGTATGCCTAGTCAACCCACGTGGTCAGAAATTTTTATCTTAGCCAAGCGATTAAAGCAAAAAAATAACAATATATACAGTATATGCTTACGTGGAAAGCCCGCTTGGGGCGAGAATGTTGCATTAATCACATCCATAGTTAACAGCTTTGGTGGCCAATGGTTTAACAATGATTGGCAACCCCAATTAACCTCGAAAGAGTGGTACTCGGCTGTTTCATTCTACTTAGAGCTTATGCAGAAATATGGCCCTCCAAATGCAGACACTTTAGGATATAAAGAAAATCTTGACTTATTTTCGCAAGGAAAATGTGCAATTTGGGTTGATGCCACAGTAGCAGCCGGCACTTTATTTAATCCTAAATTGTCAACTGTATCTGATAAAGTAGGATATGCTGAAGCTCCGAAGCAGATTGCTGATAAAGGCTCGAATTGGCTATGGATTTGGTCTTTAGCAATTCCTATTACGTCAAACTCCTATAAAGAAGCTTTAGACTTTATTATGTGGGCATCTTCAAAAAATTACATAACAGAAGTCGCCTTAAATAATGACTTGATCTCCATTCCGCCAGGAACAAGACATTCAACCTATAATAATAAACACTACCATGATAAAGCCCCGTTTAGTGACTTTGTGTTTAATGAAATAATTACCGCAACCGCTCAAGCTGCAGCGTTAAAAAACAGCCCTTATCAAGAAATACAGTATGTTGGTATTGCAGAGTTTCCAGCAATTGGTAATTTTCTAGGTAAAAAAATAAGTAAGGTACTGTCAAATGAAAAAAACTTGATAGAAGCCTTGAGTGAAACGCAAGCATTCGCCGAAAAGCAAATGGAACAATCTAATAAATAAAGTTTGAAAGCGTTTCAGCCAATAATACTTATTTATACTGCAATGACGCTTACTAACTTACTATTTACATTCTTCGATTAAGAATGGCTTTAACGTAAAGAATGAACGTTACTTTTATCTTGCTTTGCATTCGAGTCGTTTTTTTCTTGTATTTCGCAAACCTTGTTTCGACCACTATTTTTTGCCTTATACAAGGCAATATCGGCAAGCTTTATTAAATCTTCAAATTTATAAGTTTCAATACTGTATTCAGCTACACCAAAGCTTGCTGAAACAGTTAAAGGTTTCGTTTCAATAATAATGATCATTTTTTCTATTTTTTTCCGAATAACCTCTGCAAGAAGCATGGCTTCATACTTGCTGGTATTAGGCAAATAGATAATAAACTCTTCGCCTCCCCAGCGGGCTAAAACATCACTTTTTCTAATTTGCTTTTTTAACGTCTGTGCAATTGCCTTAAGTACAGCATCACCGGCCGCATGCCCATGGTCATCATTTACTTTTTTAAACCAATCGATATCTAACAATATCAAAGCAGATATTTTCTTTTGTCTAATTCCTAAATGCCATTGTGACGAAGCTATGTTAGTAAATGCACGGCGATTATATAATTGTGTTAAGTAGTCCACTTGAGCATTAACTTCGGCAATAATTCGAGCTTTATCCATTGTTTTTAAATTGAAGGCTAAAGCTAGTGCCAAAATATACATTTCAATGAGCATGCCTATCTCAATACTATGAAATAATAAGGTGTTATAAGGTAAGTTCCCCTGCGTTATTGCCGCAGAAATAGCCGCACCACCAACGCCCATAAATGCAGCAGGGATAAAAAACTTGACCATTTCATGGCCATTCTTTAAGGCTAGAAAACCAAGAGAAATAAAAATAATGATTAATAATGATGTAAGTGCCACACCAAATTTAACTGCCAATAATGGATCACCATTAACAAACAAAGACAGTGATGAAACGACTAAGCCTGCATATACTACATTTTTCAACTTATTTACTTTGGGTAAATACACCTTTAACTTAAGAAACTCGAAACAAAAAGCAATCCCAAAAAGATTATAACAATGTAAAAAAACGATCATCGCCCACTTCTGAAAAATCACACTATCAGGCCATATAAACTTGAAACCGTGGCCGGTATAGGCAACATTTAAACTCAAAAAAGACAATAAATATAAAGAATAGAATAAATAACTCCTGTCTTTCAAACTGACAGAAAGTAAAACGTTATAAACCAATAAAATAAAAAAAGCACCATACAAAAAGCCATAAAAGTAGCTTGAAAGATTTAAATCGCTTTGTATTGTTTCTGTAGAAGATAAGTAAAGGGGGATGAGTAACGGGTCTTTTGATTTAAAGCGCATCAACACTTGAGTTGTGCCCGTTTTAAAGCGGTGTTGTAAAGACAACATGCGTGTTTTATTAATTCTTGCATTAAACGGTAGCGTATCACCAAGAAAAACGCTTTCTCTAATTTCATTTTCATGGATAAAGTAAAAGTCTGCGTGATCTAACCATGCAGAGTCCAAATATAATACTTTTTCGATTGCTTTAATGGACGAGTTTTGAATTAACAACGATGCCCAAATTACGTCGTTAGTAAAGCCAAAACTAACCTTACCATCACTGTTTTCAGTAAAGTTCCCTATCTTATATTGGTTTAATGCGTCTTTTAATGACAAGCGCTCATTACTCTCTTGAAGAATAGCTAACTGTTGATTAATGAATAATTTATCGGGAACAGTAGACAATTCAAGAGGTTTACTATTAGCACAAAGACTAAAAAAGCAAAGAAAAAGCAGTATAAAACGAATGATAAGCTCTCAATATTTAAAGTAACTATAATAGACTAGTATTGTGTACGGTTTTTGTCTATTAAGAATGTCATCAAACTGTCACAAAAGTATTACGGCCAGTTAAATGAATAGTTAAGTATTAGCTTAGCTTATTAAAGTTAATAGCAGTAATATCTATAGTACACATAAAGTACGATCGCTAATGTGGTTTAAGTTGTTTATCTTGATAGGCTTTATGTAATTGCTTTAATGTTGCAATTTTATTGTTAATCGAAAGAGCTTCATCACAATCACGCACTTTTAACGCAATTTTATGCGTTGCAATACATTCAATGTCAAAATCAACCTGTGGGCCACGCTGAATATATGAATCAATTGACAGAAAAGGTTTATGTGCAACAAGTGACAGCTCTTTAGCATCAGAAATTAATGTGTAGCCAGAAATTCCGGTTGTGTCACGATAAGCTTTTGCAAAGCCGCCATCAATAACAAGTAGTTTACCTTCAGCTTTAATTGGGCTTTCGCCTTTTTTAACCTTAACCGGAACATGCCCGTTAACAAGTCGACCACTCTCTGAAGAAATACCAAACTCGAGTAATATTTTTTCCGCTAAAACTGGGGTGTTGCGCATATCATAGTAGGCATTGCGCCCTTCTGAATGTGTCGATTTATCGGCGATAAAATAACGCTCAAATGTCGCCATTCTCTGCTTACCAAATAATGGCGATTGTTCTCCACACCACAAATACCACATCGCATCTTCACCGTAAGCTTTTTCAGCCGAACCTGGCGGTGAAAAATAGCCTTGCCTTGCCAAGGTATCTACTCTGTCAACAAAAGCTTTACCGGCGTATTCTTCTCCTGCAACTTTAAATGATTTAAACGAACCATCCTCATTCATTGCCACACAACCATGCAATAATAAGTTGTTATTACTGACATGATACATAGCACCATGGCTATAAAGAAAACGTATATGCTGTTGTAATTTTTTACTCTGAAAAAATTGCTCTTTAAGCTGCTCAACAAGCTCTTGCTCAGCTTCAGTAAGGCTATAGGGTGCTTGAGCTGAAATGGTAGGAAAGTGATGCTCAATTAACGGGTAAGTAATATTGTCGATATTTATTGTTCCGGCCTGGAGATCTATTTTGTCGAGTAACAAACGATCTTGCATTTGATATTGTGGCCGTCTTTTAACAATTTGCCCTTCAAGTTTTAACTGAATTATTGCTATCGCTTTTTGCATTTGTGCTAGTAAACGACGCTCATGATCCGATATTGATTGATCAGCTGGCACTTTAGGCTGAAACCTTTCACAAGGGTCATCGCCATAAAGCTCTACAGCAAGGGCTGCAAGCGGCAGCAAATTAATGCCATAACCACTTTGAATGGTTTCAAGGTCGGTATAGCGCAATGCAATACGAATTGCGGTGGCCATACAGGCTTCACTACCTGCAGCTGCCCCCATCCATAGAATGTCATGATTACCCCACTGTACATCAACACTGTGGTATTGCATGAGCAAATCCATAATATGATGAGCGCCGGGTCCGCGGTCGTAAATATCACCAATAACATGAAGTTTTGAAATCGCCAATTGCTGAATTAATTCAGCAAGAGCAACAATAAAATTTTTAGTTTGGCCTGAAGCTATCACACTATCGATGATATCTTGGTTAAGCGGGTTCAACGCCTTAGGAGGGCTTTCTATAGTAGAATCAGCTGGAGCAGAATCAGCTTTAGTATGAAATAATAACGTTTCAATTTCTGGTTTAAAAGCACTTGATATTAATGATTGAACTTTGGCGCGAGTATAACCATGGCTATAGCTGCGACAAATACTAACCAAGTTCAAAAGTGACTGAGCTGAGCAAAGTGCCTCTTGGTTTATAGCGTCGCCTTTAAACGAAAGCACTTGCTCTGGATAACATATCAATGCCGTTAGCTGATGTTGTTCAAGTGCAGTTAATTGCTTGCTGAATAATTGCTTAATTACCTCGGCGATTGAACCAGAGCCATTTTTAATGACATGAGAAAATGATTCAAATTCACCATGTAAATCAGAAACAAAATGTTCTGTGCCTTTGGGTAATTCCAGTTCGTTTTCAAGTGCTTTAATCGCATTACTGACAGCAGTAATTGAAGGATATTCTTCAGCGAGTAATTCCAGCTCTATTTCTTTATTCACTTTAAAATACCATCTTAATTTGCTATTTATAACTTAATGTACGGATTAAAACTTGCTAAAACTGCTACTAACTTAACCTAATGAGTTGATATTATTTAAGTCTTTACAGATCAACGTTAATCGTTCTTTAAAAGATTGTTCGGCATGTCTAAGCCAAACTCTTGGGTCATAATTGCCTTTGTTAGGCTTATGTTCACCATCAGGGTTACCAATTTGGCTTTGTAAAAAAGCGTGTTTTTGCTCTGAGTACTCTCTTACGCCATTCCAAAACGCCCACTGTAAATCAGTGTCGACATTCATTTTTATTACTCCGTAACCTATCGCTTCTTTAATATCTTCAGCACTAGAGCCTGAGCCGCCATGAAAAACAAAATCTACCGGTTGCTCTGCTGTGGCAAATTTTTGCTGAATATACTGTTGTGAATCTTTTAAAATTGTTGGACGTAATTCAACGTTTCCTGGGCTATAAACACCATGAACGTTGCCAAAAGCTGCCGCCACAGTAAAGCGGTTACTTACCTGCCCAAGTTCTTGGTAAGCGTAAGCGACTTCTTCAGGTTGGGTATATAAACGTGAACTATCTACATCAGAATGATCTACACCGTCTTCTTCACCGCCAGTAATACCGAGTTCAATTTCTAAAGTCATGCCCATACGGTTCATGCGCTCAAGGTAGCGTTTACAGGTTTCTATGTTTTCTTCGAGCGGCTCTTCAGATAAATCAATCATGTGCGATGAAAACAGGGGTTTACCGTGCTGTTTAAAATAAGCTTCGCCGGCATCAAGCAAACCATCTATCCAAGGTAGCCACTTTCTTGCCGCGTGATCGGTGTGGGTCATTACTCGAGCACCATAAACAGGAGCTAAATCATGTACATGCTTAGCACCCGCAACCGCACCCGCAATAGAAGCACGTAAGTTATCGTTGTTTAAGCCTTTACCAGCATAAAAAGCCGCACCACTACCGGAAAATTGAATAATAGCTGGAGAGTTAATTTCGCTAGCGGTTTCTAACACAGCATTAATCGTATTACTGCCAGTTACATTTACTGCTGGTAAAGCAAAAGCATTAGTTTTTGCATAAGCAAAAAGCTGCTGAACTTCATCGCCGGTAATTACACCTGGGGCAATATTGTTTTTTATTGATGTCATGTTATTAACTCCGTTAGTTGACATTATGCTTTATATCCATTGTATGTATTTTAGCGCTTCTATTGTATAACTATTGTAGATTTGATTCTTTATTTACGAGAATTAAATTAGGTTAATTCCAAATTAACTCTGTAAGTACTATCACCATTAGTTGATAAAGCGGTATTACTCAAAATAGACAAATTTTCAATCAAGATAACATTTATACATTGGTTACATTTGCATTACAATCCTACATTACAAATCTATATTACCAAAAACCATTTCAATCACTAACAACTTGGTAATACAAAAATATTTTTTTGTTACTCTAATTCCTCAACAAAAAATAATTAACTTCCCCCGATAAAAACAGAAAAACTTTAATCAATAGATACAGTAACTAAAATGCAATGAGGTTGAATAAAATGAAATAAAGCCATAAATATCACAGATAAAATCTAGCTATTAAATGGCCGTCAACTATAGATATTGGTAATAACAATATAGCAAATTAATATAGTAAATTTCTTGGTTTAATTTGTATCTTAATAAAATATGTGGCGAGTATGTTGGTAACACGAATTAGCTAACATTATTTCTAGGTTGTAAAATAATACTTAATTTTTTACGTTACATATTCAAACACGCCGATAAAATTAGCATCAATTATCTTATATTTATCAGATGATTTTTTAATCTTAATCTGCCTATAGTAATAAATTCTGCCTAAATTGCCTCTAGTTAAGCAAAGTTTAATAATTAATAACACCACTCGATTTAAACTTCTAGACGTCTAGATTGACACAGACTTTAAACACCATATAATACAATCCAACATAGACATTTCTTGAGAAAAAGTTATTGTTTACTTTGACTAAAAATAATAACGAAAAAGACCAGATTAATGACCGATAATAATTTACCAACATCGACTTCCAATCGATTAAAAGAAACTAGTTCGCCACAAAGTTTAAAAAGCCTACTTCCTTTTGGCGTTTTTTTGGCAATATTTTTAGGTACTGGTATCGTACTTTCACTACAAGGCGCAGAGTTTGCCTTTTACCAACTTCCCGCAAGTATCGCCATTATTCCAGCCATTTTACTTGCTATTTACATGGGTAAAGAAACGGTAAACGAGAAAATAAACCAGTTTATCGCTGGTGCTGGCCATCAAAACATTATCACCATGTGTATTATTTACCTGCTCGCTGGCGCTTTTGCATCTGTTGCTAAAGCCACAGGCAGTGTTGATGCGAGCGTGCAATTAGGCTTGTCGGTATTTCCTGACTACTTTCTATTACCAGGCTTATTTTTAGTTTCGGCATTTTTAGCTACGGCGATGGGAACCTCTATGGGGACAATTGCAGCGATTGCACCAATTGCTTTAGGGTTTGTTGAGTCTGCCGATGTTGATGCTAGCTTGATTGCTGGCTGTATAATATCAGGTGCTATTTTTGGTGATAACTTATCTATAATTTCTGACACTACAATAGCCTCGACTCGCAGTCAGGGCGCACAAATGAAAGATAAATTTAAGGTAAACTTTAAATTTGCTGTTCCCGCGGCACTTATTTGTTTAGCAATACTTGCAGCTAATGGCGTTACAATTAACCACGAAGCTAGCCAAGAACTCGATATTTTAGGTTTCTTACCTTATATCGTTATTTTAGCCCTAGCGCTATCAGGCATGAATGTATTTATGGTGCTGATTATAGGTATTGTTTTAGCGGCGGTTATTGGCATGTTTAATAATGATTACCAATTAGCAGCTTGGGTGAGTGATATCAATAAAGGCTTTGCCAGCATGCAAGATATCTTTATCTTGTCATTATTCATTGGCGGTTTAAGTGAACTAATTAAGCGACAAGGTGGCTTAAGTGCTCTTACATCAAGTATTGAACGCTTAACAAATAAGGTTAGTCCAAATAATAAAAAGCGTGCTTCAGGTATTGGTATTGGTGCTTTAGCATTTTGTTGTAATTTTTTCACCGCGAATAATACGGTTTCGATTATTATTACCGGTGACACCGCAAAAAACTTAGCAAAAGATGGCGAGCTTAGCCCTGCTCACTCCGCCAGTTTATTAGATATTTTTGCTTGTATAAACCAAGGGTTACTTCCTTATGGCGCACAAGCCTTATTACTTGGCGCGACGTTAAAAATATCCCCTGTAGAAGTAGTGGCAAATGCCTATTACCCGATGATTTTGTTTTTTGTCGCTTGCTTTGCTTTTTGGCGAATTACTAAAAAGTAATAACCTTTTGATTAATTGAGCTGCTTTCTGATGAGTAAGAATGAACAGCTCATTAATCAAATTAGCAAAATAATATTCCCTTTACTGCCCCCAAATAACAAAAGCCCGATAATTCGGGCTTTTGTTATTCATGTAACCACTTACAAATAATACTAAATAGCAGGCCTATTACATTTTGGCGCTGTTGATTTTTTGAAAATAGGTAATGATTTAGGTAAATGCTCTGTTAACTGTTTAATACGGGTTTCGTTTGAAGGATGAGTAGACATAAATTCAGGTGGCGCACCCGTTGAGTTTTTCGCCATATTTTCCCAAAGCTTTATGCTACCTTTTGGATCAAAACCTGACTTTGCCATTAAGTCTTGTCCAACAATATCTGCTTCACTTTCATGACTACGACCATACGGCATTAATACGCCATACTGTACACCAAGACCTAAACCAGCCATCATCATGTTACGACTTTCAACGTTTTGACTTTCAAGCACAACACTAACAATTGAAAGGCCCATTTGGCTAACTTGGCTTGATGATAAACGCTCGTTCGAGTGTTGCTCTATAACATGGCCGACTTCATGGCCAATAATAGCGCCTAGTTGATCTTGGTTTTCTGCAACTTTTAAAATACCCGTATAAACACCAATTTTACCACCAGGTAAGGCAAAAGCGTTAACTTGCTCAGAGTCAAACACTACCACTTCCCATGCACCATCATGGGCCGACTTTGGTACGTTTACCGTAATAGCATCAGCAACACATTGTACATAACGATTAATTTCAACAGACTGACTAATTTTTTCTTTGCTTTTCATTTCTTCAAAAGACGCACTGCCCATTTTGTTCAGTTCGTCTGCAGACATCATCATTAACTGTGATCGCCCTGTTGAAGACTTAGTACAACCCGTTAAAGTCATTATCGCTAAACATATTGCCAATTTAATTTTCATTTGATTCCCTAGAAGTTCTCTCTTGAAAAGAACTTACTTTAAAATAAATATCTTAATGACTTATTCTAAGGAATGAAAAGTTAAATATCTATTTTTTATTAAAAATAAGCTTTTATGATATTAAGTAATAGTTTGCTGGTGTGTGATGTTCTGCAAGATAAAATTGACTATTGTGCCTGTTATTTCTCATACCATCTATAAATTATATGAATTTTAAAACTAGCAGATAGTTAAAAATTTTAATTTTTATTGCATCAGCCTTAATGCATTACTTACTTTGCCCTATGACAGGCTCTCGTTTTAAATTAAACGAAAATTCTGTGCCCTCACCCAAAGTACTTTTTACTTTGATGTCTGATTTTAGTAACTCTAATAGCTTTTTAGTGATGGCTAATCCCAAGCCGGTATGCTTGTTTTTATCTTGTATAGCGTTACTGGCTCTATAACGAGTGTCGAAAATATACGATAGCTCTTCTGCTTTTATTCCTGTGCCATTATCTGAAATAATGAGCTTGCATTGCGTGTCGTTTATTTCTTCTATGGCCAACACAATTTTGCCATTTTTACTGGTGTGACGAATGGCGTTTTCTAGTAAATTACTGATCACGCGTTCAAGCTTGGCAATATCACTATGTACTTGAGTATATGAACTAGTTGGCACAACTGAAATATCAATATTTTTAGCATGAGTTTGCAAATTGAATTTGGCCATAATATCGTAAAGTAATTCGGCTAAATTAAAGGTTTCAAAGTTTAAAGTAACTTGCCCACCTTCAAGATGAGTTAGTTCAAAAATTTGATCAATAAGTAACTTTAATTGCAGGGTGTTTTTAAGCACGATATCAATGTATTTCTCACGGGTTTGTGCGGTTATTGCTGTACCTTTATAGGCTATCATTTCGATATAGCCTTGTAATGATGACAAAGGCGTTCGCAGATCATGAGAAATATCTGCTAGCAACTCTCTTCTGCGAACATCGCTTTGTTGTAATTGATTAAATTGCTCGTTTATTTGATTAACCATTTCCTCAAAAGCAACACCGAGCTGGTGCACTTCATTACTGCTATTAGGCATCCATGGTGTTAAAGCTAACGCTGACTTATCAAAGCCTGCATTTTTTAATAACTGCATATCATGGTTAAGACGACGAAGTGGCCGAGTAAAGTAATAAAAAATCCCTAACATTACGATGAAAAGAAATACCAAAGCCCCTACTAGCATTACCATGGATAGCTCTGCTTGTCGGTCTGAGTCGACACGGTTATACGCAGACTCATAACGTTCGCCAGTAACAATGACATACAGGTAGCCTATTAACTCACTACCACTGAAAACAGGCGCTGCTGAAAATATTTTCTGACGAGTTTTATGTTGAGGGTCGTCACCGTAAATTGGCAAACTTACTTGGTTTTGTGTTAATTGAATTAAGGGGGTTAAATCAATACGGTCGCGCTTGATTAATGATGGCGTAATAGAGTGCGTTAAAATAACGCCAGTAGGATCAACAAAATAAAATTCAAATGCAGGTCCTAATACCATTAGGGTATGAAAAAGATTTTTTAAGGCTTGATGATCATAAACCCCTTCTTGTAACAAAGGATTATCCCGGGCTAAATTAGCTGCTAGCGAAAGATGTAAATTTTGTTCTGACTCATAGCGTGTTTTTTGTTCTAAATGTTCTGCCCAAACAAAAAAGACACTAATAATGACAATAAAAACCACTAAAAGTGATAACGAAAGTCGGTGGTAAAGTGATAGTCTCACGCCGCAACACCGTGACGACAAAGCTTATATCCTACACCCCAAACTGTTTGTACAATGGCAGGCTTAGTGGCATTAGTTTCGACTTTATTGCGTAATCGATTGATATGAGAATTTACCGTATGCTCGTAACCACTATGATGATATCCCCATACTGAACTTAGCAGCTGTTCACGAGAAAACACTTGATCAGGATGAGAAGCTAAATGTAAAAGTAAATCAAATTCAGTTGAGGTCAGTTCAATACTATTACCGTTGAGTGTGACCAAATGCGACATACAATCTATTTTAAGTGTGCCTAAAGTTAAGTATTGTTCTGGTGATTGCTTTTCAGCTTGTTGCTGGCTAATTTTGGATAACAAATGTACTCGGCGTAATTGACTGCGCACCCTTGCTTGTAACTCTCTAACACTAAAAGGTTTAGTCATATAATCGTCAGCGCCTAGCTCAAGGCCAAGTACACGATCAATTTCACTGTTTCTTGAAGTTACCATTAAAATTACCTGCTCGGGTTTTTGTTCGCGAAGTTGTCGACATATATCTAAACCAGATTTGCCAGGTAACATTACATCAAGCATGACTAAATCGTAGGCGTTCTTTGCCAGTTGCTCTAATGCTTGCTCACCTGTTAGGCAATGCTCAACCGTTAAGCCTATCTCTTGCAAATTTAAGGTTATTAAATCCGCAATGTCTTGTTCGTCTTCAACCACCAAAATTGTATCCATGTTCTGCTCCGTTATTATATTTTTAATAAGAACTTGGCACAGGTTAGATCTATTTAATGGTAATAAAAGAATATTAATATCATGTAAAAACGTTAAGCTTACATATAGAAAATTCGATATATTTCTGCGCCCTGTTTATAAGAACATGTAAGCGCAGAAATACTTTCGTCATTTAACTAATAAAGCGAGATAAATTAGTTTACTCACAATTGCATCAATAAGTGACCATTGAAAACGATGAGTAGATGTTAATAAGATCCCGCTAGCTTTTAGCGCGTTCGTGTTACAACTATACGCGCTGTAGGATTATCCCAGCGGTCAGCTTCTGTGAGTATTGAGCTACTTAACCCTTCTTTACTCGCATCAGTTGCGTTTTCGTTTGTAACAACGCCTTGATGAAAATGCACAAGGTCAAAAAGATCATCACGCACAGCACTAAAGCCTGCACTTGCACCGCCACCACCTGCCGCACCTGCTGCTGGCCCTGGTATGGTATCAGCGGTTTCAGTATTTGCCTCAGTGCCAGCATCCCAACTAGGTGCCATAAAGCTCATTGACTGACCAACTTCCATGTTGCTGATGTCAGCGGCATTTAACCCGGTAAAGGCGTCATTCGTGTTAACTAACATAGTGGTTAAGCTAAGGCGTAAATCGTCAACATCTAAAAGCGGCACTAAAAGTGTTGATACACCACCTATAGATTTTGGTGGCGTGGCACCAGATGAAGTCACTGCATCTAAATATTGAGTTGCAGCTAAAGCTTCAGACATAATCCCAGATGTGTCACCGCTTTCTGCCAACTGTTCTAAACCTAAACTGGCGCTTTCACCATCGATAAAAGTGTTAAAGCCAGGTTCATGTAATACAATTGCTGCAGGTGAAAATGGCTGAGCATAAGTTAAATTTGTAAGTTGCACAGTGAAAACAGCAAGATTGCCATTAGTGCCGTCACTACCATTTGTACCATCAACACCGTCAGTGCCATTAGTACCATTTATACCTGCACTACCTGCTGGGCCTGTCGCGCCGTTATCGCCATCATCGCCACCACAGCCTGTAGCTAAAACGGCAACTAAAGGCAGTAAAGCTAACGTTAATTTGTTCATATTCATGATCTATACTCCCTAAATTAAGATGCTGGGATGGTAATGGTTACGCGCGCAACTGGGTTTAACCAGCGATGCTCTGTTGATACTAAGTCGCTAGCGCCGTCAGTAAGGCTAGTGTCGCCTAAAACATTTCTATGAATATGTACTGGGCCATCAGTGCCATCAACCACTTCATTTGCGCCAATGGCTGTACCGTCTTGTGCAAAACCAACTTTAACTGCAACACCTGTTCCGCCAACACCTAATGGCACTGGAGATGCACCGGCACCGGCTACACCTGGCGCACCGTAACCACCAAGAGGTGTGCCACCTTGCTCAACAATATCAGTACGCATGCTGTTTAATTCGTCATTTAATTCTGTGCCTGCATCATATGCATGGAGCATGTAGGTATAAGTTCCTGGCTCTGTTGGAATTTTTACGCTATCTAAACCAACAAAAGCATCGTTTGTCGGGATCAACATAGATAAGATAGAGAGGTAAGGCTTATCCATGGTGTCAAATGGATAGCTTAGCGATGATGATGGCGGTACTAAACCACCAAATCGGTGCCAAGTGTTGCTTGTGTTATCAGTATCAACAGGGCCTAAAAGCGCTTCAAAATTTTGTCCTGAAGAATCAGGATTTTGAGCGTCGTCAATTACACCCGCTTCCGCCAACCATGCTAAAGCTGAAGACGCTTCAACACCGGGTTCAAAAGCGTCAACTGAATTGTCATGCGCTATGACTAAACGTGGTGTAAAGTGTTGCGCATGAGTTAGATTTGTTATTTCAATTTGAATGGTTTGCGCCATTAGCGCTGAGCTTGAGCAAGCTAATGCAATTGCTGCTGCGGTTTTAATAAGTTTCATAAGTTTCCCTTGATGACTAAATGATTTCACATTCAGTATGCAAAGAAAACATTGCTAAATTTTCACAGAGTTATCACAAATGTATCACAATTATATAAATTAAAAGTAATGAAATTTATTTGTTAATTAGCGTGTCTCGACCTTTGCTTACGCCAAAAACATCTTCAGGATAAAAGCCTAAAGTTACATGAAAGTCTTTATTTTTTAACAATAAACCTTGGCGAATAAACTGTCCATCTGGCGAAGAAGCGACAACGAAATATGCTTTTTTATCTTCATTTTCAACCTTACCTAAACCATGTAATACAACACGAAACTGATTTGGCATTTCAAAATTTTCTTTGTCAATGGTTTGATATTCATAAGGGTTTACTAGCGTTACATGAAAAGTTTGGTGATCACGAGCAGCTTGATGTTGGCGAAAAATGCTAAATTGCGACTCGCCTAGATCTGTTTTCATTTGCGCTAAATATGCGTCGAGATCAGCTGCAGAAACCTTGCCCCCTAAGTAGACTAAACCACTATTATCTTTAAGCTCACTGATCTCTAAATTCAATGTTTTATCTGCGTTTAATGGTCTTTGTTCAGCTGTGTTTTCAGACTGGGCTAATGCTCTAGCTAAAGGGGTATTTTTTTCTTTTGTTGCCATTGGTGACATTGGTTTAGATACCACTTCTAAATTAATATTTTCAACTTTACCTTTGATATCGTTAACTTTAGCAGAATGTAACAATGTTTTGTCTGTTGATGTTAAAGCGGCTTTGCCTTGTTGAACGCTAACAGCTTCAACTGCATTTATTGCAATACTTGTAACAGTTAACGTAGCACTGAGGCTAAAAATACCGATAAGTTTTAAATTAATGTTCATTCAATTACCTAGA
Organism: Colwellia sp. NW0002-52-1; assembly: GCF_057550865.1. Taxonomy (NCBI): domain Bacteria; kingdom Pseudomonadati; phylum Pseudomonadota; class Gammaproteobacteria; order Alteromonadales; family Colwelliaceae; genus Colwellia; species Colwellia sp. NW0002-52-1. The sequence goes on from NZ_BAAJLU010000010.1 coordinate 70,405, forward strand.
TTCATGATGCATTCAAATTGATGCGTTTAAGATGATACTGTTAAGATTAAATATTCAAATTAATATTTAACCTGAACTCTGGATAATGAGTGCTGCTTATCAAGAGTTCAGGTTATTTACGACTTTAAGATTGGTCGCCCGTATGTCGAAAATTACCTTAACGACTAAACAAAAGCTAAATTTTTACTCGCTGGTTCATACTAACACTGACATTTCATCGCGTTAATAGATATACTAGATTTTGTTAATGTTTATCAATATTACAAAACGATATTTGTCGTTTGACAATGTGTTTTATCTCGCTTGTTGATAATTTTGGTTTTCTTTCTTTAAAAATATCCAGCAGGAGCTGTTTTTTATTTGATGCTTTCTTCTATCAGTCCAGAACTTTTTAACTATATTGCTATTACATTTGGTCGCTTTAAATGGCAGCTTTTAGCTTGGAGTTGTTTTTTCTTTGTATTATTTATTGGCTTACAGTCACAAATTCAGTTAAAAACACCGGGTGTTTTGGTTTGGATTGCGATTCTAATTTTATTTATTGCCATTGAAAGCTTAGTGGTAGCGGCATTTATGTTTTTCTTTGGGGTACTACCATCAACCCGAGAAGAAAATATTGCTTGGTTTAAGTTTTATCGAACCATTGAATGGTGTGAAACAATACTATTTGCAGTTTTATTACCCTTGCCAATAATATTGTTTCTTTATGCATTTATTCGGTTAGCGATATAACACCTTGGCTAGTTTATTACTTAACACTTAACTGTTTAATTTAGCTTAGTTTAGCCGAGTAGCGCTATCATCTCATCTTCCGTTAACACTCTCACCCCAAGGTCTTGCGCTTTTACTAATTTAGAGCCTGCTTTTTCACCTGCGACTAAATAATGTGTTTTTGCAGAAACGCTACCCGACACCTTAGCACCTAAGGCTTGTAAAGCAGCTTTAGCCTCATTCCTGCCCATTTTACTTAAGGTACCCGTTAACACAAATGTCTGATCTTTTAACGGTAACTCATCATCACTCTTACGTTCAATATCGGGCCAAGACATAATACTTTCAAGCTCTTCAACTACTTCCACATTATGTTCTTGAGCGAAAAAGCTAACGATGTTTTTTGCCACTATTACACCAACGTCAGGCACTTGTTGTAATTGCTCTGCGCTTGCAGATTTTATCGCTGCGAAATTTAAAAAGTATTGCGCTAAGTTTGCTGCCGTAGTTTCACCCACTTCTCTAATACCTAATGCGTAGATAAATTTTGCTAATGTTGTTGCTTTAGCGGCTTCTAGACCTTTGATTAAATTAGTCGCAGATTTTTGCCCCATGCGCTCCATGGTACTTACATCAAGTTCGGTTAATTTAAATAGGTCTGCTGGGGTTTTAATTAAACCTTCATCGACTAACTGCTCTACCAATTTATCGCCTAAACCATCAACATCTAAAGCTTTACGTGAAGCGAAATGTTTTATCGCTTCTTTGCGTTGTGCCTGACAATACAATCCGCCTGTACAACGTAATACCGCTTCGCCTTCAGCTTTTAATACTGCCGATTGACATACCGGGCATTCGTTTGGAAAAACAATAGCGGCTGCATTTTCAGGGCGTCGTTCAATAACCACACTGACAATTTGCGGTATAACATCACCCGCTCTGCGAATAATTACCGTGTCGTTTATTTGAATACCTAAGCGGTCGATTTCATCTTGATTATGTAACGTAGCATTACTCACCGTAACACCGCCGACAAATATTGGCTTTAAGCGTGCAACTGGTGTTATTGCGCCAGTTCTGCCAACTTGAAAATCGACAGATTCGAGAATGGTTAATTCTTCTTGCGCTGGAAATTTATAAGCGGTAGCCCAACGTGGTGCCCGCGCTACAAAACCTAGTTTTTCTTGCAGTGCAATATCATCTATTTTAAATACGGTACCGTCGATTTCATAACTTAAGCTTTCGCGCTGTTGTAAAATGTCTTGATAAAAAGCTTCTACTTCAGTGGCATTTTGCAATAAACGAACTTCAGGGCACATCGGCATACCCAACGCTTTAATTTGGCATAAACGCTGAAAATGAGAGTTAGCTAGCCAGCTTTCATCAATACTTGCCACGGCATTTTCTGCTAAATCATCAGTCTTAGGCATAGCGCCAACAAAACCAATACCGTAGGCATAAAACGCTAGGTTTCGCTTAGCAGTAATTTTAGAATCTAACTGTCGTAAACTTCCTGCGGCAGCATTTCTTGGGTTGGCAAATACTTTATCGCCCTTTTTAATCGCTTGTTTATTTAGTGCTTCAAAGCTCGCTTTAGGCATAAAAACTTCACCACGGACTTCTAAAACATCAGGGAAACTCTGCCCTTGCAAACGCAGTGGAATCGATTTTATGGTGCGAACATTTTCGGTAATATTTTCCCCAACCATGCCATCACCGCGTGTTGCCGCTTGCACAAAAACACCTTTTTCATAGCGTATACTTACTGCTAAACCATCAAGCTTTGGCTCGGCACAGATCGCGAAATCGACTGTTGACTTAACGCCGCTTCGGGTTAATCGGTCGCCTAAACGTTTAACAAATGCCAACCACTCTTGTTCAGAAAATACATTATCTAACGACAACATAGGTAGTTGATGAGTTACTTGAGTAAATGATTTTAGCGCTGCGCCTCCAACCTTTTGGCTAGGTGAGTCAACTGTTTTTAATGCAGGGTGTTGTGTTTCTAAAGTGATTAACTCTCGCATTAATCGATCATATTCTGCATCAGGCACACTGGGCTCATCAAGCACGTAATATTGATGATTATAGTGATTGATTAACTGACAAATTTCGGCGATTCGATTAATAGCGGTTTGTTCTGACATAAGTTTTTTTTACTTTGAAGGTGAGTAATTTACCGCCTTCAATGCATGTTTCAAAGTTCTACACATTGTTGACGGTAAGTTTATCGAGCTTAATATTACAGTAAGCCTATACGACTTTTGCGTTCAAATTCGCGAATTATACCAATGTAATGCTGCTCTGTTTGTTTAGTCATTACACTACGTTTGTGATCAAGTAATTGGCCACGAAACTCTACAGCTAACTGTTTTGCTGCATTTAACATTTGCTCAAATACTTCAAACGCATCACCAGGATTAGGTAAGGTCATAAAGAGTGTAATACCTTGGGTACTAAAATTTTCTATATCGTCTAAATTAAAGGTTCCAGGATTCATCATATTCGCTAAGCTAAAGGTAACTTTACCATTACCAGCATTGTCTTGATGACGATGAAAAATGTTCATTTCACCGTATTTCATCCCTAAAGTTAGTAATGTAGGTAATAAAGCTGCGCCTGACATAGTGCGCCCTTCTGGCATAACCACTGAAAGTACAATAACTTGCGGCTCTTGCACTGCAGGGGTAGCTTTTTTACTCTCACTCGTTGCCGACATACTCGGCATATCTTTTACAGTATCGTCTTCAAAGTTAATTTCCATCTGATTACGCTTAACAACCGGTTTACGGACATTCTGTTTACGAGCAACGGGTTTATTAACCAATACCTCTGGCTTTGCTTGGGTAACAGGTTGTTGATATACCGGCTCAGAATAAACCGGTTTTTTAACGACAACCTCTTCAATAACTTCTTCATGTTCTTGTGGGCTATCCGTTGTTGTGGGAAATAAATCTTCGTCGTAATTTGGCGCATCTGATAGGGCTTGTTGCTTTAAGTGCTCTGGCACAGCCTCGGTATCGTTGAGCAATTCGCCAAAGTTATCAGCCTGAACAAGAGTTTTCTCTTCAAAACTTTGAGGAGGTATCTCCAAAGGCATAGGTTCATCGCTATGAAAGTCAGCACGCCCTTCAAGCTGGTGAGATTTTACTGAAGCACCATTTTTTAAGGTATTAGCACCAACAACTTTTGGTTTACTAACCCCGTCTTGATCAAAGCCCGAGCCATCAAAACCACGGGTTTCTGGCACTATCGGTTCTGCCTTAGCTTTTAATTTATAAGGGTTCTTTTGTTTTCTGATCGTCCAATAACCATGAATGAAAATGGCTGCTATTACGATAGCACTGATAATAATTAATGTATTTCTGAAATTATCTTCCATTAGTTAACCTATTCTTATACTTCTGCCATGGCGATTGCTTCGTCAATATCAACCGCTACCATACGTGAAACACCTGGTTCAAACATGGTAACTCCGGTTAAATGTGACGCCATCTCCATAGCTATTTTATTATGGCTTATATATATAAATTGCACTGTTTGCGACATTTCTCGCACTAGATTACAAAAACGACTGACATTTGCATCATCTAAAGGTGCATCCACTTCATCAAGTAAACAAAATGGTGCTGGATTCAACCGAAAAATCGCGAACACTAATGATAATGCGGTCAGCGCTTTTTCTCCACCAGATAATAGATGAATTGTGCTATTTTTTTTCCCCGGTGGTCTCGCCATGATGGTAACCCCTGTTTCCAGTAGGTCTTCACCTGTTAGCGCTAAATATGCTTGACCACCACCAAAGACCTTAGGAAATAGCACCTGCAGGTCTTTATTAACCTGATCAAAGGTTAGTTTAAATTTATGACGACTTTCTTTATCTATTTTAGCAATAGCCGCTTCTAATGTCGTAATGGCATTATTAAGGTCTTGATCTTGTTGGTCAAGATAACTTTTACGCTCAAATTGTGTTTCATACTCTTCAATAGCAGCTAAATTTATTGCTCCTAACAGTTGAATATCTTTAGCTAACTTAATTAAGTGTGCTTGCCAAATAGATTCTTTCGCGTTTTCTGGCATTGCTTGGATCACACTTTCAATATTTTGCTTTAATTCAGCTAGAACTTCTAGTGCGCTCTCTGCCCGTAATTTAAAGCCCTCACTATCGAGTTTTATACGCGCCAGTTGTTCATTGAGATTACTAATTTTATTTTGGCTAGTCTTTTGCTGTATTTCTAGCTCAGCCAAGCGTGTTTGACTATCATTCAAGGTTTTTTGATTAAATTGCAGCTTTTCATTTATCGCAGTTAAGTTATCTAACCATTGTGGTAATTGCTGCTCAAATTGTTGAATGGGTTGGCTATTATCAGTAAAAACTTTGCTATTGCTGGTTAATCTTTGAGTGAGTAAATTAACGTTTTCTTGATTTGAACGAATACTTTGTTCACGCTGTAAGCGCTGACTTTTCAGCTGCTCAACCACTAAGCTCAGCTGATGCCTACTTTGGTGTAACGTTTGGCTTCGCTCTTGTATAGCCTCTATGCTTTGTTGCAACAGTGCTTGTTGCTCTGAAAAGCCGTCAACATTATGTTCTGTTTCATCAAACCTTTGCGTTAACTGTGCTTGAAATTCAAGTCGTTTCTGTTTCGCGGCTACTTCTCTTTTACAAAGCGCGGCTAATTCTTCTGTTAATTTATGTTGCTGCTGCTGTTGTTGCTGTTGTGCTTGAGCGTTAAGTGAAATTGTATTTTCAATTTCATTTAACTTCACCTGATGTTCTTCAACACTTTCAACATTAACGCTTTTTTCATTGATTAGTGAAGCTAATTGCTCTGCCGTTATATTTTGTTGTTGCTCAATATCTGCTTGGCTTTGAAGCAGTTTTTCTAGTGCCTTTTGCTCAGTTGCCAGTTGACGTTGCAAACTAATAAAATCATAACCTTGTTCAAGCTTTCCTTTAGTTAACCTATAATGGTGTAACCAGGTACCGTCTGGACAAATGATACTCTCATGGCTCGCCAAAGTTGATAATCGTTGTTTGGCTTCAAGGTAATTATCAGCAAGAAAAATACCATTGAAGTAATCCGTTAATACCTTAACACCATTAACTTTACTGGCTAAAGTATTTGCTTTTATCGCTACTTCTTTATGCCCAGCGCTTTGCTCAATATTTTGATAAACAAAAGATAAATTATTTGCACTTAAATTACCTTCGCCATCAGCGTCAGGTAAGGTATTTATTACGTGCCCGGCTAACCAATGAGACAAAACAACTTCAGTGGCTTTTTCCCAGCCATTCTCAACAGTTAACTGATTCTGCAATGAGACAACATCGGCCATATTTTGCTTAGTGAGCCATAAAGCCTGTTTTTCACTCCAAGGTGACTTGTCAGATAGTTTAAGCTGTAAGTCGGCAATTTTTTCATGGTTAACGGTATATTGAGCTGAAGCGACAGCAAATTGTTGATTAAGCTGACTAGCGGTTGTTTGCAACTTAGCTTCTTTCTCGGTTAACTCACTTTGCTTATTTCTAAGCGCTGTTAAAACAGTGAAAACGTTTTTCTTTTGTTTTTGTAACGGCTGTACTTCGTTGTTATCAACTTCAGGCTGTAAGTCTATTTGCTCACGTAATTGAATTATTTGTTGTTCTACATGCTCAATAATCGTTTCTTGTTGGGTAATATTCGCGTGCAGTGTTATTTTTTGCTCTTGGCTTTCATTATGCTTTTTCTGTTGTTGTTGCCACAAGCTTTGTAAATCTTTTTGCTGTACTTGTTGCTGTGCTAATTCTTTTTGGCAAGCAGTTAAAGCCGTTTCTATTTTTTGTAACTCCGGCTGTTGTTCATTCAATAGCGTATTGCATAATTGCAGCTGCGTTTGTTCGGCCAAAATTAATTGCTGTGCATTGACCAATTGTTGTTGAGTTAACTCGTTATCAGTTTGAGTTTTTTCTGATTGCTCTTTTAAGTATTTAACTTGCTGCTCTGCACGAGCTATATCTTGGGTTAGATTTAGCTTTTGTTGATGTAATGTTTGATTGTTGTCATTTGATGAATTTATTGTCGTTTTTAGTTCGATGATCAAAACATCATTCTGACTTTGCTCAGCATTTTGGCTAGCCACTGAGTTTTCGAGTGAAACTATGCGTGTTTGATGCTGTTCGCGTTGTTGATCAAACTTTTGCCAGCGTAAAACTGCTAGCTCAGCTTTATATTTACGTTCTTGTTGTTTTAGCGTACGAAAGCGTTTGGCCGCTTGTGCTTGTTGATGCAATTTATCAATTTGCACATCAAGCTCAAGTCGAATGTCATTAAGTCGTGCTAAGTTCTCGCGAGTATGACGAATTCGAGTTTCTGTTTCTTTACGACGTTCTTTATATTTAGAAATGCCAGCCGCTTCTTCAATAAATATACGTAACTCTTGAGGTTTAGACTCTATTAAGCGTGAAATAGTACCCTGCTCAATAATAGCATAACTGCGAGGCCCTAAACCCGTGCCTAAAAATATATCGGTAATATCACGACGTCGACACTTAGTACCATTTAAAAAGTAAGTATTGACACTTTCACGGTTAACCACTCGACGCACTGAGACTTCTGTACGATCAGCCATATTACCTTGTATGCGACCTTGTGTGTTATCAAACACAAGTTCAACACTGGCTTGGCCAATGGGTTTTCTGCTAGCGGCACCATTAAAAATAACATCGGTCATGGCTTCGCCACGCAAATTTTTTGCTGAGCTTTCGCCCAAAACCCAACGCACGGCGTCAATAATATTTGATTTTCCGCAACCATTTGGCCCAACAATGGCTGTCATTTGTTGTTCAAAGGGGACTTTGGTGGGATCGACAAAGGATTTAAAACCTGCCAACTTTATATGCTTGAGTCGCATTAAATCGAAAAACCTAATCAAAGTATCTAAAGGTTAAAGCTTTATAAATTACTTAAAAAACATTCAAAAAGCATTTATAAACCAATAGAATTAATATTAAACATCAGTAACTGCCGCCACTGTAACAGAGTTTGATGTATTTTGTAACATCACAATACTGTTCATATCATGATAAGGATCCTATAATCGTGCTATGAATATCAACTAGTTAGGTTAATAAAACAACAATGAACAATAATAGCAAACCTCATTTAGCAAACGGTGGAGCCGGATACTTTATCAAAGGCTTTGAATTGATCCGTACGCCGGGGATTCGTCGCTTTGTATTTATCCCTTTATCGGTAAATTTAGTGCTGTTTAGCTATGCATTTTACTATATGTTTTTACAGCTAGAAGGTTACATGTTGACCCTAGAAGATTGGCTTGGTGAGTCGCTTGCTTGGCTCAGCAACTTTATTTGGCCATTAGCAATACTGTTTATTTTAGTGGTGTTTTCATTTATTTTCAGCTCTGTAGCGAATTGGTTAGCAGCCCCTTTTAACGGTTTGCTCTCGGAGAAAGTTGAAGCTTTATTAACCGACAAACCATTACACGATGGTAGCGCCTTTGATGTGGTAAAAGATATTCCAAGAACACTAAGCCGTGAAGTCAGTAAACTAGGCTATTACTTACCCCGAGCTGTTGGTTTCTTTTTACTTTATTGGATTTTACCGGTTGTGGGCCAAATACTTTGGTTTCTATTTCTTGCTTGGATGATGGCCGTACAATATAAAGATTATCCCTTTGATAATCACAAAATTAGCTTTACTCGAATGCGCCAAGCATTGAAAAAACGCCAAGGGTTAAGTTACAGCTTTGGCATAACCACTGCCGTTTTCTCAATGATCCCAATAGTCAACTTAGTGGTTATGCCTGTCGCAATTTGTGGCGCTACCGCGCTGTGGGTCGATCATTACCGCGATGAATTTGTTGACCGTGCATAGTAAATCAAATAACAATCAGTACCTTAGTAACTTTTGAACAATAAGTTTACGTACCATACGAATTTTGTTGTTTGTTTGATCGTGCGGTTAAAATTAAACCACCATATAAACTCGCTATTTTTAGTAAAATTTGACAGTAAATTCAGCAAAGTGCACACTCAAGATACTATTAGTACTTTACATAGCACGCTTAAAAACTGTGCTTAAAATTTAAATAACACCGAAAACTTAAAAGGAACTGGTGATGCCAGCATTGCGTTTTATGCCAAAAAGTTTAATTTTATCTCCTGCTTTACTTCTGCTTATGATGAGTTTTAGCAGTAGCGCTCAGACCACGAGTACAGTTGATCAAATGATGGATAAAGTTAATATTCCTGTTATCGAGGGTGCACGTGTATTTGCTAAGTTTGACGACAAAACGCCTGCGGTGATTAATTACTTTACCGCTAATTCAAAAGATAGCGTGATAGATTTTTACAATAAAAGTTACGGCGAACCTGAAGATCGCGAACGAAAGCGCGGACGTTTAACGTTGAATTATCGACAAGGGAAGCAGCAAATACGTGTTGTTATTTCACCGCAAAATAAAATGCGACAAGTTGATGTTATTGTTGATAAGCAACCTTAAGTTCTTCACTTAAATTTCTTAGTGTTTTACCGATATAAAAAAACATCGCTATTTGCGATGTTTTTTTTTGAGCTAAATGTTTTAGCGGTTATAACTAAAACTAACCGATAAAACAGAAACTGAACCAACTTAACCTTACCTAATACAATATAAGCCAAGCTAAATACCTTAGGTCGAATAAGCGGTTCAAACTAATTTACTTTAATAAAATAGCATCTACTGTGCCTTGGGCTAGTGGATGGTAACCAGGTCGCGCTTTTTCATAAACGGCTTGAGCCCAGGCTTTGCCTTTCGCAGATGTAGCAAGTTCTTTATACAAAGGAACAATTAACTTACGACGCCCTATCGACTCTAAATATTTGCCCATAGCCGGGTAAACAGCGTCATAACCAGAACGTAATGCCAGTAAATACCATGCATGAGCAACTTCTGCGTTTGTACTGTTAGTTAAATTAAATGCTGCATCTAAACTCTTCATACGTTCATTTGAAATGTTTAACGGTAAGTTATTTACAAAATGCAGCCATTCATGCAAGGTCCATTTTTTGGTTGGAATTTGCGCTAACTCAAGTTGGTCGTTAGTCCATTTTGAAATAATATTATCAATTTTTACAAAAGCATTTGAGCGTGGCTTAGGCGTGTAAGCAGGTAAACCTTGCTCGTAAATCCACTCATTAAGCTCGGTATCGCTAACAATGTTAGGGAATTTATGGGTTAAATTCTCTTTTAAATAAATAACAAAATTCTTTGTACCTAAACTTTGAAATGCATGATCATCAAAATATTGCATGATAAAAGTATCAAATTTATCGCGGCCAAATTTTTCCTCTAAATACACTAAAAATAACTGCCCTTTTGTGTAAGGTACACCAGAGAAAGCATCATCAGGATCACGTCCTTCTAGATCAATATACAGTTGAGTATCACCTGGCGCTAACTCTGCAATTTCATAACTTAAGTTTTGTGCATCTAAAGCGCGTTCCATTAGTGCTCTGTCAGCGCCAAATACTGCTTCCATAATACGGTTTTCAACATAGCTGGTAAAACCTTCGTTTAACCAAAGATCACGCCAGCTTTCGTTCGTTACTAGGTTACCTGACCAAGAGTGAGCTAATTCATGGGCAATCAAGTTAACTAAGCTTTTATCACCAGCAACAACGGTTGGGGTAATGAATGATAAGCGAGGATTTTCCATACCACCAAAAGGAAAACTAGGCGGTAGTATTAAAAGATCATAACGGCCCCAACGATAAGCACCAAAAAGCTTTTCAGTTTCATCAATCATCACTTGCGTATCGTCAAATTCAGCCACGGCTCTATCTAAAATATAGTGCTCAGCATAAATACCTGTTTGTTTACTCATGGCTTTAAATTCTAGATCGCCCACGGCGATAGCAATTAAGTAAGCAGGAATAGCTTGTGGCATAGCAAACGAATAATCGCCATCTCGCGCTGTATCGGGTGTGTTATCAGCACTCATTACCGCAAGTAAATCATCACTGGTAGTTATGCGAGCGTTGTAGGTCATACGCACACTTGGTGTATCTTGCACTGGTATCCAAGAGCGGGCATGAATAGCTTGGCTTTGACTAAACATAAATGGCTTATCTTTACCGGCCGTTTGCTCAGGCGACAACCACTGTAAGCCAGAGGCTTGTGGTAGAGAGTTATAATACACTCTAATTGTTGGTGTTTTAAATGTAGTTGCGATGGTCAGTTTAGAGCCCATTACATCGTCACGCTTAGCCAGTTTGTAAGTTAACTTTACCCACTGGTCATTCGAATTTTTAGCCATTACACGATGGATCTCAAGATCGCGCGTATCTAGAATTACATCAACAGCATCATCATTAAGCCAATTCAGGCTTAATTCAGCAAAACCTTTTAAAGATTTTTTATCAAAATCAACATCAAGATCCAAATAAAGATGGCTGATTTTAACTTGATCATAGTTAGCATAAGTTAATGCGTCGCTAACTTCTGCGTTAGCTGATTGAAGCCATGAGAGCTGTACAACACAACTTAAAATGGCTATAAGACGAGTAGAGAATTTCATAAAATGTATCCAAAACAAAAGAGGCCTGTAGATTACAGTGAATCTACAGACCTCTTCAAGTGCTAATTATACCAATTGATATAAACAATCGATCATTCTAAAGCGGTTTAAATATCCAGTATCTACGTTGCTTTCAATCCCAATAGCCTGCTATTGCTCGACAATATGCTCCTGCATTGCTCTAATGACTTACATCCATGTAAGAATCAATCAAGCGCCTTGCTACTGAAAATTTATCCTCGTTTAAAATTGATCGATTCATTAAATCAATTGGTATTACAGCAATTTAGCATGTTAAGCTAATTGTTTATGGTTGTTCCATACGAATAACAACTCGTCGGTTTTTACTGCGACCAATAACGGTTTCGTTAGAAGCTACATGACGTTTTTCACCATAACCATTGGCTTCAATTCTGCTGGCATCAATACCACTACTGACAATAAGATCACGTACTTTATTTGCGCGACGTTCCGACATTTTAAGGTTGGTATTTCGACCACCGTAACTATCAGAGTAACCATCAATTAATACCAATTCTAGCTGTGAATCTAACGTTAAATATTCAACAATCATATTCATGCGTTTTTGAGATGCTTTAGTTAACTTGTCTGATCCAAATTGATAATTGAGCACGGTATAAGAGATATCATCAAAGCTAAAGTCTAATAAGTTACTTACACAACTGACGAACGCTTGATACGCTTTTTGAAAGCGGGCCGTTGATAAACCCACGGTGATTTTTTCGTTATCGCTATACCAGTCATTATAATAAAATGTTGGGCTCATGCCTTGGTCAAGCTCATTAAGCATATTCCAAGCAATTTTTTTCGGTAACCCAGGAGAAAACTGTTTATGTAGTTTCATGTCTGCAAGCATTCTACCAGCAACACCGGGCCGCCAGTTAGGGGCTTCTGAACGAACTTCAGCTAATGAATAGCTGTCTGGTAAGCGCATCATTTCCAATTCAAATTCCATATTCATTTTACGGCTTGCTGAGCTATAGAACTTGGCTTCACCATAACGAGGAATTTGATGTGACAGCGTGCATTGCAGCCGAGAATCATCAGTTAGCTGCCATGAAGAATTTTCGATATCTGCACTATACTGCCTAATACCGGCATTAGTCTGGGAAATAAGTAATGATAATGTAATTAGCGTTATAATTTTTTTCATAAAATTAATTTTCATGTCAATTAATGTGGATTTAATAGCGACATCTTTACTATCGACAAAATCAAGAATAACTTTAACAGTTTATTCATAAATACCCAAAATTAAATATCACTGTTCTCATCTTCGGTGATGCCTTAAGTGATTATTTCTGCGATAATCCCTAGCAATATTTATAATAACTATTACCAATGATTTTATGTCTGATAATTCTACAGCAATAAATAAAAATGCTGAAAAAACACTCTTTGCTCAACGCTTTCGAGGCTACTTTCCGGTAGTTATTGATGTAGAAACCGGAGGTTTTAACGCACAAACTGATGCTTTATTGGAAATTGCTGCAACAACATTAACGTTAGACGAAGTCAGCGGCCAATTCAATTTAGATGAAACAATACATTTTAATGTTGACCCATTTGAAGGTGCAAATCTTGAACAATCTGCATTAGAATTTACCGGTATCGACCCAACGAACCCACTTCGCGGTGCGGTAGATGAAAAAAAGGCAATAACGGACATATTTAAACTTGTACGTAAAAAAATGAAAGCCGTTGGTTGCCAGCGAGCGGTTATTGTAGCGCATAACGCGGCATTTGATTTAGGCTTTCTTAATGCAGCTACCGAACGTTGTTTAATTAAACGTTCACCGTTTCACCCTTTCGTCAGCTTTGATACCACTACGTTATCGGGCTTAGCTTTAGGGCAAACAGTTTTAGCAAAAGCCTGCATTGCAGCAAATATTGATTTCAATAATAATGAAGCACATTCGGCATTATATGATACCGAAAAAACTGCAGAGCTCTTTTGTTATATTGTTAATAAATGGCAGCAACTTGGTGGTTGGCCATTAATTGACGCAGATCAAACAGAAGAAAGCATTACAGCCCAAGAAAGCTAAGAAAAATCATTCAACCTGGCAGTTTAGTTATTAAAATAAAGACTTTGCTTTTCGACGATTGTTTACTCTGAAAAGCAAATTTTTTAACGCTAAAATCATCAAAAAAAATGCAAAAAGCTGTAAACCAGGTAAGCTTGTTTTTAATATGATTATCATAGCAAAAGCAAAATAACCGTAAGGCAAATACTCGTATAGCCATTCAGGAAGCTTATATTTTGTGGAGATGTTTTTCACCTCAGGTTTTCGTCGATCTAGTCGACGATACTCAGACCGAGTAACCAAAGTAATACTGCCTGCACAATAAAGTAAAGCTGCAGAGGTAATTGTTGGCCAAGTCTCATAAAAAGCGAATAAATATCCGCAGGTTAAAAAATATACGTAGGGTACGTTTTCATAAATAATTTTAGGGTAATACATCAAGCATCCTTTTTTTGATATTAGCTTACCTTATGGACTAACCAAACATCCTAGCTAAGCAAGCTTCGTTCCTTCGAGCTCTATATATTACTTTAGCTGTAATATGCTAGTTATACCAATTGATATAAACAATCGATCATGCTAAAGCGGTTTAAATATCCAGTATCTACGTTGCTTTCAATCCCAATAGCCTGCTATTGCTCGATAATTGCTCCTGCATTGTTCTACTTACGGGCATCCATGCCCTAATCAATCAAGCGCCTTGCTACTGAAAATTTATCCTCGTTTAAAATTGATCGATTCATTAAATCAATTGGTATTAACAACAATTTTGCATAATTTAGTAATTTTTAGGCACAAAAAAACCGCTTAAAGCGGTTTTTTTTATTACTAATATAAACTTTTAAATTAAAGTTTATCAGCGTTATCTGTAAGGTAAGCTGCAACGCCTTCTGTTGTAGCTGTCATGCCTTTGTCGCCTTTGTTCCAGCCAGCTGGACATACTTCACCGTGCTCTTGGTGAAATTGTAACGCGTCGATCATACGGATCATTTCGTCAACGTTACGACCAAGTGGTAAATCGTTAACTACTTGATGACGTACGCTGCCTTCTTCATCAATTAAGAATGAAGCACGAAATGCTACGCCAGCTTCTGGATGCTCAACGTCGTATGCTTGACAAATCTCATGTTTAACATCAGCAACTAAAGTGTATTGAACTTGACCAATACCACCATCGTTTACTGCTGTGTTACGCCATGCGTTATGAGAAAATTGAGAATCGATAGAAACACCAATAACTTCAACACCACGGCTTTTGAATTCTTCCATACGGTGATCAAAAGCTAATAATTCTGAAGGACATACAAAAGTAAAATCAAGTGGGTAGAAAAATACTACGGCTTTTTTACCTTTAATTGCTTCTGCAAGATTAAAGCTATCAACGATTTCACCTGAACCTAAAACTGCTGCGGCTGTAAAATCTGGTGCTGGGCGACCGACTAATACACTCATTATATTCTCCAATTTTTAAAAATAAATTTAAGTTATTTAATGTTAACTCCACCTAGTATGGTGGCGTTAAGTGATAATTCAATAGTTATTCTGAACTTTCTGCAGAACTATTTTTCGCTGCTGATTCAGTGATCAAGGTTTGTAATTCACCTTGTTGGTACATTTCCATAATAATGTCACAACCACCAACAAGTTCACCATCAACCCAAAGCTGCGGAAATGTTGGCCAATCAGCATATTTAGGTAACTCTGCACGGATATCAGGATTTTGTAAGATATCAACATAGGCGAATTTTTCACCACACGCCATCAACGCTTGAGAAGCCTGTGAAGAAAAGCCACAACTCGGTAATTTTGGTGACCCCTTCATGTAAAGGAGAATTGTGTTTTCACTGATCTGTTCTTTAATGCGGTCGATTGTTTCCATAATATCCTCAAAAATTAATACTTATACCTATTTAACCCAATAATAACACGTCACTTTGTTAGTGTTATTTATTCAGTTAGGTATTATTGTGCCCAATATTTAAAGTAAAACTGACCAATATAAACAGAACAATAAATACTAAAGCAAAAAACTTATATATTAAAACGTAATAGCCTTGATAAAACCTATGGTAATACCTATATATTGGGTAGACTATATGAAGCTTTAATACCTGAGTAGTTTACTAGGTTTTAGAAAAAAACAAACTACTTCTTTATATTAGCATTAGAATAATTTTTTATAATCACATACTGGAGAGTATATAATGGCTATCGAATTACCAGCACTACCATATGCAATGGATGCACTTGCACCACATATTTCACAAGAAACTTTAGAGTTTCATTATGGTAAGCACCACAACACTTATGTTGTTAAGTTAAACGGTCTTATTGAAGGTACTGATTTTGAAGGTAAGTCTTTAGAAGATATTGTTAAAACATCTTCTGCTGGTGTTTTCAATAATGCCGCACAAATTTGGAACCATACGTTCTACTGGAACAGCTTAAGCCCTAACGGCGGCGGTGAACCAACAGGCGAATTAGCAACAGCTATTAACGCTAGCTTTGGTTCATTTGCTGAATTTAAAGCAAAATTCACTGACAGCGCAATTAACAACTTTGGTTCAAGCTGGACTTGGTTAGTTAAAAATGCTGACGGTAGCCTTGCAATCGTTAACACTTCTAACGCTGCAACACCACTTACTGATGAAGGTGTAACACCGCTTATTACTGTAGATTTATGGGAACATGCTTACTACATTGATTACCGTAACCTTCGCCCTAGCTACATGGAAGGTTTCTGGGCATTAGCGAACTGGGATTTTGCCTCAGCAAACTACGCATAATCGCTAAAGAATTTTTATTTTTAGTATCTAAAGCCAGCATAATTGCTGGCTTTTTTTTAACTCAAATAATGTCATCAAATGGCACTAGAAAACTCTAATCAAGTAAAGTTTTAGCTTTCTATCAAGTTGTGCATATTTTTCTTAATAATGTCAGGATTATTTACACTTTAATTACAAATACAACTTGTCTGTTTTATAACCTCTTTAAATACATACAGTTAAATTTTTGGTAAATTTCTTGCATTTTAAAAGGGATTTTCAACATAAAACTCAAGGTAAATATAATGGATATTAACAAGAAAAGAGGTTTTCGTTATGTGCTTGTTATAGTGGCATTTGCATTTTCAATATCGCAACAAGCATCTGCAGGCTTAATTTCAGTTGTAGCCGATGTTAATGCTAGTAACTCTAACAATTTTAGTTTCTATGATGCTATTCTGGGGTCAAGTCAAGATGTAGTATTTTCCAGAGATATTTCACAACAAAGTTCAATTTTTAGTCATTACAATAGTATATCAGGGGTAACAGCTACGCAAAACTCATCAACGCTGTCTTCTGCAATATTAAATACGATTGATTTGCTTGTTGTAACAAGTAATTTCAATAACCCCTTTAATTATTCTGTTAGTGAAATGTCTTCAATTGCCGGCTTCGTTACCGGTGGCGGATCTGTTCTAATGATCAGTGAGGCATCTAACATTACAAGTTTTAACACTTTTCTCTCTGGAATTGGCAGCTCGATTAGATACACAGGTGCTCGTGTCAGCGCTCAACAAAGCAACATCAATGCAGAGACAACCTCTCTGGGCTCGCTTAACCCGTTCTCCGTTAATGCATACAACACGTTAAGTGGTGGCACTGCAGTTTACAATTCAGATTCAGGCACTGTGGTAGCATTTGAATCCGTTAGAGAGTCTACTTCCGTAACGGAACCATCTACACTTGCTATTTTTGCATTAGCAGTAATAGGATTAGTTTCCCGTCGGTTCAAGACAACATCTTAATTTAAGTTTCTATAACACTGAAAAACATCAATTATTATGATTGGTGTTTTTTTGTTTCAGACCTTTGAAAAGTTCGTATATGCATTAATGATTATTAACTGTGCCCTCTCCCTAAAAGCCCTTCAATAAGGCTCACTAATTTAGTTATGTAATAAACCTGAATTCTGGATAAGCAGTACTTGCTCAATCCTCCCTTTTAAGCCATTACCTGCGTTAAAACGTCAATAAATAGCCCACTATTCATTAACGTTTTGCCTTGGAAATGGCATAAAATGAAGCATTGATGGTGTAAATTCGTGATGTTCACCTTACTATAGCATTTACTTTACCACCTAAGCTTTTGATTCACTTGAGTATCAAGCACTCATTATCCAGAGTTCAGGTTAATAAGTATTATTGATAATTAAAAATAATTTCATAGATAAAAAAAGACAACTGCTTAGCTTATTAAGCACAGTTGCCTTATTTGATCTTAAACATTAATTGTTTAGAATAGTTATACTACTCAGCGAGTTCTTTTAATACTTCGTCTTTTAACTCGTACCAAAGTTTACCGGATTCAACACCGTATTTTCTCACTGCAAAAACTGACTCATCAAATTGATTTGCTTGAGCTAATTCAATTAATTTTTTGTAGTAAGTTCTAGTGATTTCTCGACCTCGAGGATGAGCAAAATATAAACTACCTAATCGAGAATACAAGCCTCTAAAACCATTTAAAATAAGTAAGTAAATAGAGTTACCTGATGCAACCACTAGCTCTTTATTGAGCTGATAATCAAACTCGGCGAAAGCTTCACCGGTATCTTCCACATCTTCAATAGCTGATAGTAACTCAATCGTTTTTTCGGGATTATTTTTAATCGCACCACGAACATAAATGGCACTGATATTGGTTCTTGCAGATAATAAATTTTCGACTAAATCAGGAATACCTTCTTGATCGAGCTGTGCAAGAGTTTCAAGAATATTTAGACTAGAGGTTTCCCAAAAGTTATTCACTTTTGTTGGCTTACCGTGTTTAATCGTTAACCAACCATCACGAGCTAAGCGCTGTAATACTTCACGTAAAGTCGTTCTAGTTACACCAATCAGTTCTGATAATTCACGTTCAGCGGGTAAAATAGTACCCGGTGGAAAACCACCATTCCAAATAGATTCAACAATATATTGTTCAGCAAATCCTGCAGGACTGTGCGCTTTTATAACCATGTGGCTCCACATTGCATAATAGGTGATTTAAATTAGAACTGATTGTACCAGAACAAATCATTGACACAAGCGCAATAAAGTCAACTAGCTTTTTCGCTAACATCACTTATGTTGAGAATGTGTGGCAGGTTGTGGTTATTTTAATATTTATAATAAACCTTTACATGACAAGTAGCGTGCCTAAAGTAGATTATTTAACCTACATTTACATTAATTTGGTTTGTTGGTTTGTTGGTTTGTTTAAACTTAAAAAAGCTTTACAAGATTATTCATTACCAACCCAAAATAGGCATAAAAACATTACAGCTTTACACATAATGCTCTATTGAATTTTTTAATTTAACCCTGTTTACGCTAAACGCATTTAGGCATGCCTAAATGAGTTGTCGATAAGCTATACTTTCAGACATGATAATTGCTGCACTTATTATTAAGTGAGTAAAAGTCTTCTGGTTTTATATGAAGTAACTCGCCCGTGGCGGATCAAAAAAGTAATTAATTGTTACTCAGGCTTTGTTTTTAATAAAACGGCTCAACATAGTAAACATCGGCTAAACAAGCCACCTAACGGAGAACATCATGGCTCAACAGAACACAACTCATCCAATTATTAATGATCTAGAAAAACGTTATACTTCTAAGCGCTATACCACCAAGCGTATTTCTCAAGAGAACCTAGACGTGGTTTTTGAAGCAATGCGCCTTTCTCCTTCATCAATTAACTCGCAACCTTGGAAATTTATTGTTATTGAATCCGACGAAGCGAAAGAACGCATGCATAATACTTTTGCTAATAAATTTCAGTTTAATCAACCACACATTAAAACAGCGTCGCACGTTATTTTATTTGCTTACAACCCTAAATATACTCGTGATGATTACGCCAAAGTGATTGATGCCGATATTAAAAATGGTCGTACACAAGCAGAGAATCGTGAGCAGGCATTTGGCGCTTATGCCTTTGTTGACATGAACACAGATGAGCAAGGCAATAATGCTACATGGACAAAAGCACAAACTTACATTGCTTTAGGTAATACCATGCATGCTGCAGCGCGTTTAGGAATTGATTCAACCCCAATGGAAGGTGTAGATGCCGAACTTATTGGTGAAATTTTTGAAAAAGAATTAGATGGTTACATATGCGACGTAGCATTAGTGCTTGGCTACCACGACGACTCTGAAGACTATAATGCTAAGTTACCTAAGTCTCGCTTAGCGAAAGAGCAAATAATTCAAGTTCTATAAACACTTTATATAAGATTAAACGCTAACCAATCTGCAGGTTAGCGTTTTTTTTGGGAATACCTCTCGCCCTTTTAAAACAGTACAGCCTAACTAAATTAACTGACTATGGGCTTTATAAAAGCCGTATTCTGCTTCTTCGCTAGGTCTGTTTTTTGATGATTTTTACTCTTTGTGGCACTAAATTTATCTACTGCCTTTTTACCTTGGAAGTTTTAATGATAATAGCGCTGCAATAGCAATAAATGCACTCGATATCCATAAACAAGCTTTTAAACCATATACTTGATAAACCAGGCCAGAGAGTACCGTACCTATTAATCTGCCCATGGCATTAGCCATGTAGTAAAAACCCACATCAAGTGAAACCCCGTCTTTGCCAGCATAACTGATAATTAAGTAGCTATGTAAGGATGAGTTTATCGCGAAAACAGCACCAAATATCAGCAAGCCTATAATGATTGAAGCTTTAATATAAAAGTCGAAATGCAGAGCTAAAGCAATAGCGAGCGGTATTAAGGTTAAGTAACTTGCCCATAAAAATGCCGCTCTACCTGACGGAGCAATATTTTGGCTACTGTCAGTAGTTTTTCCACTACTCGTTTTATTGCCCGTAATAACAGGAGCAAGTGATTGTACAAGGCCATAACCAATAACCCAGCTTGCCATAAAGCCACCAACCCACCAATGATCCCAGTTAAAAGTTACCGCTAAGAATACCGGCAATGCTACTACAAACCATACATCACGAGCACCAAACAAGAACATCCTCGCAGCAGAAAGAATATTTATTGGCTGACTTTTAGAGAATATTTCCTTGAGTTTCGGTTTGCTTTTAGCTTTACCTAAATCTTCTTTTAGCGCGAATAAACTAAATAACCACACTAAAGCTAATAGGCTTGCCATTAAGATGATCGCCCCTTTAAAACCTAATAAGGTCAGTAGCAAACCGCCTAGAAAGAAGCCAACACCTTTCAAGGCATTTTTAGAGCCGGTAAGAATAGCAACCCATTGATATAACTTACTTTCAGCGCCTGCAGGTACCAGAAGCTTAATAGAGCTTTTCGCACTCATTTTATTAAGATCTTTAGCAATGCCTGATAAAGCTTGTGCTGCCATCACATAGATAATAGTTAGCATCTCAGCTGGTACTGCTAACATGCTCAGGGCAATTATTTGCAACCCTAACCCAATATTCATGGTTTTATTTAGGCCAAGTCGTGCACCTAACCAACCACCAACAAGATTTGTAATGACACCGAAAATTTCATAAAACAAAAACAGCATGGCTATGTTTAACGGACTGTAACCTAACTGGTGAAAGTACAGCACAACCAACATACGCAGAGCGCCATCAGTTAAGGTAAACGCCCAATAGTTGCCTGTGATCACCAAGTATTGTTTTACCTGTTTAGACATTACTTGTTTAGATCCAGCCTGTTTAGACTCTACTTGCTTAATCATTATTTAAACCTTAGTGGACGATATTGAATAATTGATCTTTTGTTGAATGAAGCATTAACCCTTATCGGCTAAACCTACCATGCGAGCTAACTCGGCGGTTCGGTTTGCATAGCCCCATTCATTGTCGTACCAAACATAAAGCTTAACTTGGGTATCGTTGACTACCATGGTTGATAGAGCATCAATAATACTTGAGCGCGGATCAGTTTTGTAATCAATAGAAACTAATGGCCGCTCTTCAAACCCCATAATCCCCTTGAGTTCATTGTCGGCCGCGGCTTTAAGTAATTGATTAACTTCCTCAACTGATGTTCCACGTTCCACTTCAAATACACAGTCTGTAATTGATGCGTTAGCTAGAGGAACTCGTATGGCATGACCATTTAATTTACCTTGTAGCTCAGGAAAAATATGCGTAATCGCGGTTGCAGAACCCGTTGTGGTTGGAATTAAACTCACACCACAAGCACGTGCTCGGCGTAAATCTTTATGTGGAGCATCTAATATTGTTTGCGTATTAGTAATGTTATGAATCGTGGTCATAGATCCATGCTTAATACCTATTTTTTCGTGCATAACTTTCACAACTGGCGCTAGGCAGTTAGTAGTACATGACGCTGCAGTGACAATACGATGTAAGGCTTTATCGTATAACCCATCATTTACCCCCATAACGATATTTAAAACGCCTGCTTCTTTAACTGGCGCGGTAACAACAACACGCTTTACCCCTTGCTCTAAATAGGCTTGTAATAAAGCTTTGGTTTTAATTTTACCGGAAGCTTCTATTACCACGTCACACTGAGACCAATCAGTATCTTGAGTCGCTTTATTTTGCGTGCAAGGAATAGCTTTGCCATTAATAACCATCGACTCACCGTCATGCGAGGCGTTGTGATGCCAACGGCCATGTACCGAATCAAAAGTCATTAAGTGGGCGAGAGTTTCTGCATTACCTGCGGGATCGTTAATGTGAACAATTTCAATATCGTCCCAATCAAATGCTGCTCGCATTGATAAACGTCCCATACGGCCAAAGCCGTTAATACCAATTTTAATCGTCATGTACTTATCCTTAATTTTTTTCAAAATAATTTAAAAATATGGCTTATAAATTAGCGTCGCTATCTTAAAAGCTAAATTACTCAATAACTATCTATGTGGTTTTATCATTAAAAATTTAATATTACGGTCTCAAAACCAGTTTTTTGTTCGGTTAATAAAATAGACTAAAGACAACATAACCGGCACTTCAACCAGCACACCAACAACGGTTGCTAAAGCGGCACCTGAATGTAGGCCAAATAGTGAAATAGCGACAGCAACAGCTAATTCAAAGAAGTTTGAGGTGCCAATTAAACAAGCAGGTGCAGCAATATTATGTGACAATTTCATCCACTTTGCGGCCAAATAAGCAATAAGGAAAATGCCGTAAGTTTGTATCATCAAAGGGATGGCAATTAAGCCAATAGTTTTGGGATCATCGATAATAGTTTCAGCTTGAAAGCCAAACAATAGAACAACGGTTGCTAGCAAACCAACAACCGACCAAGGCTTTAATCGTGCTAATAGATGATTCAATGATTGCGTATTGTTACCATTATTTAAAAATTTACGCGTAATCACACCTGCCATTAAAGGCAGTAACACATATAGTAGCACCGAAATAATTAAGGTTTCCCAAGGGACTTCAATATCACTCACCCCAAGCAATAGAGCTGAAATGGGGGCAAAGGCGAATATCATAATGACGTTATTAACAGAAACTTGCACTAAGGTATAATTAGCATCACCTTTTGTTAACTGCGACCAAACAAAAACCATGGCTGTACAAGGTGCTACACCCAATAAAATCATGCCGGCAATATATTCTTGAGCAGAAGCGGGATCAACCCAATCAACAAAAAGATAGTTGAAGAACAGCCAACCTAACGCTGCCATAGTAAAAGGTTTAACTAGCCAATTAATGATGATAGTTAACACTAACCCCTTAGGGTTTTTGCCAACATTTTTTATTGCTGAAAAATCAATTTGAACCATCATAGGGTAAATCATCACCCAAATGAACATTGCAACAATAATGTTAACATGGGCTATTTCAAAGTTAGCAATAACCTGAAAAACATCCGGTTGCCATAAGCCTAAAATCACCCCAAGGGTAATACTTAAAGCTACCCAAACCGATAAATAACGCTCAAAAATTCCCATCATTCAGTCCTTTACTTCTCTACTTACAAAAACTCGATTTATCTGGTCTGTTTTGCATACTACTTAAACGTTGAAGTTCTTGATTAATCAACAAAACATTATTTTCAGTTGTTTGCGCAATTACGGTCTTTGCCCATAACGGTAGCTCAGGGTTTATGCGATAGAACACCCATTGGCCATGTTTTCGGTCAGTAATCACTTTAGATTTTTTTAATACGGCAAGGTTGCGTGATACCTTAGGTTGGCTGTCTTCATCAAGCGCAGCCATTAACTCGCAAACACAAAGTTCGCCGTGATAATGGGTTAGCATCAATGACTTTAATCGAATATCGTCAGTCAAACTTTTATAGAAGGTAATAGGAGAAAAATCGGATGGTGATTCTGCTGTATCATTACCTAGGCTTTTTGGCGAAGTATTATCTACACTATTAGATTTTGCTTCTACTAAAAGAAACATGGCTAAACGAGTGTTTAATTCGTTTAATGTTGCTGAAAATGGGTTGCTATCAGTACGTGTTTTGGGATCGGGGAAATCCCACGCAAATTGTTTACCTGCATGAGGATAATTTCTGCATTCGCTATTGGCTTTATCACAAAGGGTAATCACATAATCAAATACTTGCCCTTCAAATAGCGTTATATTTTTAGACGTTAAATTTTCAGTCTGTAAACCAAACCTTTTTAAAGCTTCAATCGTTCGTGAATCTATACCTTCTGGTGAAGTACCAGCACTGAACACGTCAAATTTGTCAGCAGCTTTATGCCTTAATAGTGCTTCAGCCAGTTGTGATCTTGCTGAGTTGCCAGTACAAAGAAAAAGAACTTTCTGTTTTTTTAGATGAGTCATTAGATAACCAAACTTTACATACGAAAAACAATATATGCAAAATATTATATATACATATCTTAATATATAAAGGAGTTCAGTTAAAAAAAGTAAAGTTAAATGAAGCGCGTTGTAAAAATAATTTAAAATAAGTGTTGAAATAATAGCTGAGAGAATACTCACACTAAACGCTAGAGCAGTACTGTAGAACCTAACTCTTAATCGCCACAACAGCCATAGTATATTTAAATATCAATAACTTGCAGTTAAAGGCTATTTAAGATGATGCTCATTAATATTTTTCTAATCTCAACGTTAGTTAATTCTAAAAGCTTAAAGTTGACTAATACATTTTTGAGCACCATAAATAAGTTTGATACAAGCTCCAGTTATTTTCATACCTACTATTACCTACCCTTATTTGACACCTTTACTTACTATAAGCCTATATTTTCAGTTAAATCTAAGCTCTCTCATGCATTACACATTAAAACTGGTGAATCACATATATTTACAAGCGGTAATTTTACGCTTAAACTCATAAACGCATTAAATTTATATAAAATAATTAAAAAAGCACAGTTACACTAACCCAGGCTCTTACTTTTTCAAAAGGTTCAATATGCAGCAATCATTCATGAATGCGTTTTACAAAAACTTTCTCGGCAATTCGCCAGAATGGTACAAACTCGCAATAATTTCATTTCTAGTCATTAACCCCGTTTTATTTTTCGTCGTCGACCCTTATATTGCCGGCTGGGCGTTGGTTATTGAGTTTATTTTCACTTTAGCCATGGCACTAAAATGTTACCCACTCCAACCCGGTGGCTTATTAGCTATTGAGGCTGTTGCGATGGGTATGACAACCCCTGGGCAAGTAATGCACGAGATGATTTTAAACTTTGAAGTAATATTATTATTAATCTTCATGGTTGCCGGCATTTACTTTATGAAGAGCTTGTTGCTGTTTTTATTTACAAAAATAGTCACTAAAGTACGCTCCAAAGTAATGGTTTCATTACTCTTCTGTTTTTCTGGTGCGTTCTTATCAGCCTTTTTAGATGCCTTAACGGTAATCGCGGTTATCATCAGTGTTGCTATTGGCTTTTATTCTGTTTACCACAAAGTTGCTTCAGGCAAAGATGTGTTAATTGAACATGACCACACCAGTGACAACGAATTAGCTGAATACTCTCGTAACGATTTAGAGCAATTTCGTGGTTATTTACGTAATCTAATGATGCATGCTGGTGTTGGTACTGCTTTAGGTGGTGTTTGTACTATTGTTGGTGAGCCACAAAATTTAGTTATTGGCCAACAAGCAGGTTGGGAATTTGTTGAATTTGCCATTCGTATGTCACCTGTAACAATTCCTGTATTTTTTGCTGGTATGTTGACATGTGTGCTTTTAGAAAAATTCAAATGGTTCGGTTACGGTGTTGCTTTACCCGAAAATGTTTACAATATCTTAAATGAGTTTGATATTGCTGAAAGTGAAAAACGTAATACCCTTGATAATGCAAAACTAGTTATTCAAGGCGTTATCGCTATTTGGTTAATTGTTGGCTTAGCATTACATTTAGCACCTGTTGGTATCATAGGTTTATCAGTAATTATTTTAGCAACCGCGTTTACTGGCGTAACAGAAGAACATCAAATTGGTCATGCTTTTGAAGAAGCGCTGCCTTTTACTGCCTTACTCGCAGTTTTTTTTGCTGTCGTTGCGGTAATTGTTGATCAAAACTTATTTACGCCTGTTATTACTTGGGTATTAACCTACGAAGGCAACATGCAGCTTGTTATGTTCTATCTAGCAAATGGCTTCTTATCAATGGTCAGTGATAACGTTTTCGTTGGTACGGTATACATAACAGAGATCACAAAAGCATTAGCTGCTGGACAGATTACTCGTGACCAATTTGATCTATTAGCTGTTGCAATTAACACAGGTACTAACTTACCAAGTGTTGCTACACCAAACGGCCAAGCTGCTTTCTTATTCTTACTAACCTCGGCTTTAGCACCATTAATTCGCTTGTCTTATGGACGTATGGTTATTATGGCATTGCCTTATACTATTGTATTAACCATTGTTGGTTTACTTGCAATTTCTACCGGCCAACTGTCAAAATATACTGAAATATTTTATGAAAATAATATTATTCAGCATCACACTGCGGGGCCAGCGACTAAAGCACCCGGTGGACACTAATATTTGTAAATCATAATAAAGAAATATCTATCTAATAAAGCGCCCTTGTGGCGCTTTTTGTTTATTGCTAGCATGCCGTAGCATTTCTTAAACCTTAATCCAATTGGGATTAACAACAACCCAGCAGTAGGAATCATTTCGTGAATTTTTTAAGCCAATTACCTTTAAATCAAAGAGCATGGCAATTACTCGCAGCTAGCGCTTTATGCTTCGAATTAATCGCATTATATTTTCAATATTTCATGGGGCTTGAACCTTGTATTATGTGTATTTATCAGCGCACAGCCGTATGGGGAATATTTTTAGCCGGCGTTATTGGTGCCTTAGGTTGTCAAAACCTTATCATGCGGTTCATCGCTTATGGATTGTGGGCTACAGGCGCAATTTGGGGCTTTATTATTGCTTTAGAACATGTTGATATGCAGTCATCAACTATGTCATTTCTATTTAGCTGTGAGTTTGTGCCAAACTTTCCTACTTGGGCACCTTTACACGAATGGCTACCGGCCTTATTTGAGGCGAGTGGCGATTGTGGTGATATTAAGTGGCAGTTTTTAGGCTTTACTATGCCACAAGTTATGCTGGCTATATTTGGTGTATACAGTGCGGTGTTCGCTATCGTTTTGCTTGCTCGTTTATTGAAAGAGAAAATGCTTTAAGTTATACCAATTTGATTATTTAACTTGGTATGTGAAAAAAATGACCAATACTTAAACGTATTGGTCACTATAACATGAGGAAAAACGCTGATGTATTCTTTAAATAATCCCAACCTAACCTTTTCTATTCATACGTCAAATGTAGCTCTTGATTTAAATATAAGTATTCCCACTTAAACAATGCTTGTCACATGAGCGATACATTGTTTTTAAAGTAACAACAAATAACAAGTAATTCCCACTAAGCAGGCAATAATAAAGCTAAGTACCGCCCCTTCTTTAACCATGTTTTGAATCTCTATTTCACCGGTACCATAAGCTATTGCGTTTGGCGCGGTTGCTACAGGAAGCATAAAAGCACAACTAGCACATATCGCCGCTGGTACCATTAATACTTTGGGATCATAACCTGAGGCAATTGCCGCAGCCGCTAAAATAGGCATGAGTAATGTTGCCGTTGCCGTGTTACTGGTTATTTCGGTTAAATAAGTAACCACTAAGCAAATGGTTAAAATCATAATAATTGCAGGTAAATTTGAGAATGTTGCCAGCCATTGTCCTAATAAATCACTTAAACCTGAAGCAACAAAACCTTTCGCTAAAGCTATGCCACCGGCAAAAAGTAATAACATGCCCCAAGGAATAGTTTTGGCACTGTCCCAGTCTAATAATCTAGAACCTTTACCGTTTGGCACTATAAACATTAATACCACAGCAAATAATGCAATGGTACTATCGCCAGCTATTTCAACACCAAAGACTCCGCTCCAGCCACCAAAAGGCTCAGAGCGTGTTATCCATGCTAATGCTGTTAAGCCAAATACCCATAAAGTACGAGTTTCTTCGGCGCGCCATGCCCCTAATGTAGGTAAATGCACTTCTTGTTCAAGCTTTACGTTTCTAGTTAGCCAAAAAGCCATAATCGGCACAGCTAAAACCACTATCGGCACGCCTACTTTCATCCATTCTAGAAATCCAAATTCAATGCCAGTTTGCTCTTCGTAAATTCCCATAAAAATAACATTAGGCGGCGTACCAATTGGTGTGCCCACACCGCCCACGTTTGCGGCATAAGCAATACCAAGTATTAAAGCGACTTTAAGGTTTTGGTTATCAATATGTTTAAGAATAGCCAACGCTATAGGCAGCATAATTAACGTTGTTGCTGTGTTAGATATCCACATACTCAAAAATGCGCTGGCGATCATAAAACCAAGTACCATGCGCCTGCCACTATCTACACCAACCATTCTCACCATATAAACAGCTAAACGTTCGTGTGCACCACTTTTTTCTATAGCTTTGGAAAGCATAAATGCTCCCATTAGCAACAGTATTACGTGACTCCCCAAGGCTGATGCGACTGTTTTATGATCAACAACACCAAAGAGTGGTAACAAGGCGAAAGGCACTAATGACGTAGCAGGAATAGGCAGTGCTTCAGTTACCCACCAAATTACTGTTAGCAGCGTGATAGCTGCGGCAATAGATGCTTTGCTTTCCATGCCCAAAGATTGCAATAAAAAGTAAAAGCATATTGCTAAAATTGGGCCTAACGGAATGAATAACTGTCGAGTTAGTTTCATAAATTTATCCAATGTTTTTATTATTATTTGGTAAAATATATTATTTAATAAAAAGTTTTTATAGCGCTAGCAATTAACTTGTTAAGCTTCTACCAGCGAAGTTAACAATAATTTTTCAAGTACTTGCTAGCGTGTTGCCACCTTGAATTATTTTTAAGTGATGGCCAGTTGTTATCGCTATTTTTCAATAACTGCATCAGTCTTTGATTACTGGTTGATGAATGCGCAATATTAGCATTATCTAATACATCAACACACCCTTCTCGGTTATTACATAGTAATAGCATATCGCAGCCAGCATCTTGTGCAGCTTCAGCGCGCTCAACATAACCACCAGCACTTGCCGCACCTTGCATCGATAAATCATCACTAAAAATCACGCCTTTGAAGCCAAGATTTTCGCGTAGAATATCTTGCAGCCAATAACGAGAAAATCCAACAGCTTGGTTATCGACATCAGGAAAAATAACGTGTGCTGGCATTAAAGCATCAACTTTACCACGCGCAATAAGTTGCTTAAATGGTAATAAATCTTGTTGGAAAATATCGGCTTTTGGTCGGGTATCAACCGGTAAGTCAATATGTGAGTCAGCTTTGACACTGCCATGTCCTGGAAAGTGCTTTCCTGTCGCCTTCATACCCACTTGATGTAAACCATTAATAAAAGCTTCAGCTAAATCAGTAACGAAGTCAGGCTGTTGATGAAAAGATCGATCGCCGATAACGTCACTAATATTATTAATATCTAACACGGGTGCAAAACTAATATCAATCCCTACAGCTTGTACTTCTAAAGCCATTAAAACTGCACTTTGTTTAGCCAACTCTTTCGCTAAGCTAAGGCTGTGTTCCGACATTTCCCATAGCTTTCCCATCGCAGGGATTAATGAAAAACCGTCTCTAAAACGCTGTACTCGACCACCTTCATGATCAACAGCAATTAATAATGGCCTTTTAGCTGCCTGTCGAATTTGCTGACTTAAGTCAGCAATTTGTTCAGGCGAATGATAATTGCGAGTAAAGAATATTAAGCCACCCACTAATGGATGTTGGAGAATTTCTTTATCTTCTTGAGACAATGATGTGCCTTGCACATCAAGCATGACTGGACCCATAACAACACTTTAAAAAGTAAATATGTCGCTACTCTACCTAAATAAAATCAATAAACAAAGTTGGTTAGCTAAATATATCAGCTATCAAACATTGTTTTATTACTTTAGCTTGGTATTAACTTATACAAAACAACCCTATTAAGAAAACAACTCTGTTCAAAAAAGCTATAGAGAGTGATTTACCGATATAGGTGCGCCAACACCAGCAGCTACATAAGGGATCACATTTTTGATCACATCTGATATTTGTAATTCACGTTCGAAATCACTTTTTGCAATGTCGATTAAGGCATCACTTGATGACATAGTGAAAACAACAGTACCCATAGTAAAGTGCAATCGCCAAAACATTTCTTCAGCACCAAGCGCTGGGTAAGCTTTTTGTACGGCAATCACAAAATTGTCAATTACACCTGGGTATTGAGTAGTTAAAAACCAGCGTAAAAAGCCTTGGCTATCAGTATAACCTCGCCCAAGTAACTGTAAAAAATTACTAGTGCCATTATTTTTAAACTCATTTAGTGATAATAAGGGTTCAATAAAAGCAGAGAATACTTCAATTAAACTGGGTGAATCTTGCTCGCACACTGCAATTAAAGCCAACTCTAAACGTGGAGATAGCTCATTCATGTAACGTGACATAACAGCTTTAATCAATTCTTTTTTCGAACCAAAGTGATAATTAACCGCAGCTAAGTTAACTTCAGCTTGACTGGTAATTTCACGCAGAGAAGTGCCATTAAAACCTTTATCTGCAAACAGGCTCTCTGCTGCATCTAGTATTTTATTCTTCGTACTCATAAATAAATAGCGCCGTAACTCTGGTTTAATAAACAATTAATACAGGCAGTTTAAACAAGCGTTTTAAATAACGCAACTCAGAATAAAGAGCTGATAAAATTAAAGGTGAATAAAGTATTAAAAAATTTAAATTAAACATAATGAATTTACAAAATGTTACTCGCCCAATGATAAAATATAAGTAACAATATTGAGCCCATTAATAAAATTAAATTATTTTCATGAACTTTATTTTGTTTAGCCCGCACCTGCCCTATTTATAGTACTTGAGCCATAAAATGATTACAAAGTTTTACACAAATAACACAGTAAAAAACACCTGAAATCGCTATTATATTTTGGCGTTCTACGAAGAACTTTGTGAAACGCAAATTTCATACTTTCCCTAGTATATTTATATAATGGCTCAGCACCCCTTTCGCTGAGCTTTTTTTTGCCTAAAATTTAGCATCGGTTAAACTTAGCACCATTAAAATTGCCATAAAAGCAATTCTGTTGCCAATATACTCATCTCAATTTACACTAGCTATGATCTTATATTAAGTTGACTAATACGCGAAAAAATCGCTAACAAATAACAAAAATGGATACTTATGAAACCAACGTTTAAATTAACCGCCGCAGCACTTATCGTTGCCACAAGCCTTAGTGCTTGTAATGGAGACAAAACAACAAATAATGACGTTAAGCCTGTCAGCAAAGCCAACACGGCATTAACTGCTCAAGATGTTGATACATTTTTAACTGCTACCGAGAAAGAGCTAGTACAACTCAATATTGAAGGTAGTCGTGCTGCCTGGATAAATTCTAACTTTATTACAGATGATACATCTGCACTTGCCGCAATTGCCGACCAAAAATCAACAGAAGCCGGTGTTAGGTTTGCCATGCAGGCCGCTAAGTTTGACACGGTTGATGTAAGCGCCGACCAACGACGTAAGCTTAATATTCTAAAGCAAAGTTTAGTAATGCCTGCGCCTCAAGATCCGGCTAAATCAGCCGAGTTAGCAAAAATTGGCGCTGAATTAAATAGCATGTATGGTAAAGGAAACTACACCACTGAATCAGGTGAAACCCTGAGTTTAGGCCAAATGACGGCTAAAATGGCAAGCTCACGTAACTACGATGAATTACTAGAAATGTGGCAAGGTTGGCGCACTATTAGCCCTGACATGAAACCATTATATATACGCCAAGCAGAACTTGCTAACGAAGGTGCCCAAGGTTTAGGTTATGCAGATTTAGGCGCTATGTGGCGCTCTAACTACGATATGTCGGCAGATGAGTTTGCCAAAGAGCTTGACCGTTTATGGGGACAAGTTAAACCTTTGTACGATGATTTACATTGTTATGTACGCACAGAGTTAGGTAAAACTTATGGTGAAGATAAAGTGCCACAAGATCAACCAATTCCTGCGCATTTACTGGGCAATATGTGGGCACAATCTTGGGGAAATATTTACGACGTTGTTGCGCCAGAGAATGCTGATCCTGGTTACGATCTTACTAAACAGTTAGCCGCCAATAATTACGATGAAATTAAAATGGTTAAAGGGGCAGAAACATTTTTCACTTCACTTGGTTTTGAAGCTCTACCAGAAACATTTTGGCAGCGTTCTCTATTTACTAAGCCAGCAGACAGAGATGTTGTTTGTCATGCATCGGCTTGGGATTTAGATGCTAAAGACGATATACGTATAAAAATGTGTATTCAAAAAACTGGCGAAGATTTTTCTGTTATTCATCACGAATTAGGTCATAACTTTTATCAACGTGCATACCAAAACCAACCGGTTTATTATCAAAACAGTGCTAACGATGGTTTCCACGAAGCCATTGGCGACACTATAGCGCTGTCGGTAACACCTAAGTACTTAAAAGAAATTGGCCTAATTGATACTATTCCAGACGAATCTAAAGACATTGGCTTACTGATGAAAATGGCGTTAGATAAAGTGGCCTTTATACCTTTTGGTTTAATGGTCGATCAATGGCGTTGGAAGGTTTACTCGGGCGAAGTAACGCCTGAAAACTATAATACGGCTTGGTGGGAGCTACGTGAAAAATACCAAGGCGTTAGAGCGCCTATTGATCGCGAATCAAATGCCTTCGATCCTGGTGCTAAGTATCATGTACCCGGCGGCGTACCTTATTCGCGCTACTTCTTAGCACATATTCAACAATTTGAATTTCATCGTGCATTATGTGAAATTTCAGGTAACACAGATCCTATTCATCGTTGTTCTATTTATAACAACAAAGATGCCGGTACTGCTTTAAACAAAGTACTTGAAATGGGCTCAAGCCAGCCATGGCAAGAAGCCTATAAAGTGTTAACAGGTAATGAACAAATGGATGCAACCGCTATTCTTGACTATTTCGCGCCATTACAAACTTGGTTGAAAGAGAAAAATCAAGGTAAACAGTGTGGTTTTTAATCTTTAGCTAATGCGAATAAAAAGCCGTTACATCTTATGATTTAACGGCTTTTTTAAACTTAAAAAATAATAACGACAACCTTCAACATTTTCAAAGCGAAACAAGTTTATTCAAAAGTATGGTGGCGCGTTACGCTAAAGCGATTAAGAAAATGGTGCATAATATAAATAGCACACAAGCTTAAAACAATTGCTACAGATACTGATGAAAAACGGTATAGCGCACTGTATATTAAGTCTTGTCCTGGCCCTAACGATTGCCCAAATAAAATTCCAAAGGTCGTTAACACGCCAAATCCTATACCTGGTGCACCGCCCCCTAAGATATGAAAGCGAGAAAATACAAAAGACAATATCCATAAAATAACAACTGGAAATAATAAAAAATCGCTATGATTATATAAAAATAATTGCGATAAAAGCGCGGCATTACAACCTATTAATGTGCCAATAGCGCGTTGCCAACCAGCCATGCCAGCTGCCTTCCAGCATAAAGAAAACAAAATCAACACTGATGCAGCTTGCGCTGAAATAGAATCTTTTAAATCTAGCACCTGAAAAACAACAAAAGAAAGCGTAGCAACAGTCGCACAAAGTAACACTTCATGGCGAATACTCTCTTTTGCTTTAGTGGGCATTTTAGGCAGTATTCGTGCGCTAACATCAGGGAATATACCATGCATGGCAGCGGCAATAATCACAGTGATAAAAATGGCCAGACCATTACTTAAAATAATCGGATAAATAGTGCTGTTTTGATCAATATAGCTAGAAAAATTCAATTGTATCGATAAGCTAACAACGCCTAACGCACCAAATAAAAATGCACTACCATTGCTCATTTTATGGAATAAAAAACAAAATGCACCAAAGGTAAATAATGTTATTACTACCGGTAAATGAGAAAATAGTCCTTGGATTATCAGTACCATAAAGGCACTAAACCCCGCTGAAGCAATGAATTGCCGAATAATGCTGCGGTTTAGCGTCGGCACCATACCTAAAAGCAGCATAGGGTAAACGGTAAAAAATATACCATTAGGCCAATTCATCAGTTTACTTAAGGTAAAACCTATAGTGCAGCCTCCCGCAATTCGCAACGCTTGTCGCAAACCATTAGCATTTAACTCTGGCGCACCACTTTTAACTTGACTCATAATGCCCTTATTAATAAATGTAATGTAACCAGCTAATAAGCCTAATTTGTGCGGCGCCAAACCATTGCCCAAAACTTGATTCAGGTAATAATTGCACCGTTGCTCGCGAGCCGCTTGGCATATTTGAGATCATTTCTTCATTATTTAATAATTTAAGGTGAATTCGTTGACGTTGTGCATCGCGTACCCAACGGTTACTGGTTTCTGTTGTACTTAACATACCATTCGCACTAAGTTGGCCATCGCTAACACCGGCTTCAAAAGTCAATATTTTAGCTTCGTACACTTCGCCTGGTCGACTATCAAAAACCACTCTAGCTAAGCCGCCGGCTTTCATATTCATTAGTGACTTTTCTCTAAAATCAGCCACTAAGTCGGCTTTTTTTGCCACAATGGCCAGTAAAGGTTTTCCTGCTACTGCATAAGCACCATCGAGTAATTGTAAATTAGTTACTACCCCATCACTTAACGAACGAACTTGCGTATAAGATAAGTTTAGCTCAGCTTGAGCAAGTGTATTAGCAGCATGTCTGATTGCTAAGTTATGTTCACCTAATTCACCACGCGCTAAAACTGCTTCAACTAATTGTGCAGTTAATGCTGTTTCATTGGCTTTACTGGCCTCGAAATCAGCTCGAATAGTTTCAAATGACTGTTCAGATATTGAGTTGTTTTTATAAAGCTTTTCCCCTCTATCTTTTAACAATTGTTGCTCATGCTGTTTAGCTTTTGCAGCGCTAACGTTCGCTTCAATCGCTTTAACATTAGTATCTAAACGTTTATTCTGAAGCTTGGCATCATCAAGCATTAACTGTGCTTGCTCAAGTGCTAAGGTATATGGGCCTTGGTCTATGTTAAATAGTACGTCGCCAGCTTTTACCCTTTGGTTATTACTAACCAACACTTTAGTTACCCGCCCGTTAATTTGTGGTGATATTTGCACTACCGGGTGATAAACCCGTGCTTGTGGTGTTACTGGCAAGTAAATATCGGCGACTAAATAATAAATAAATACGATCACAAACCCTATGAGGGAAAATCTTACATAACGTGTGAACTTTTCATCTGGTGTCATTTACTTACCTTATTTGCGAGACTATTTTCAATAAAGCTTTGAGCATTATTTTCCATTTTGATTAAGCCCTGTGCCATTTCATCTAATTGAGTAGCAGTAAACCCCTGATAGAGTTGGCTTTTAACTTCAGCTATTTTTTCTTTCAGTGTATGCAATGTTTTGTGACCTTGCGCAGTAAAATAAATATTCTTACTGCGTTTATCATGTTCGTCCACACAACGGGTAATGAGTAACTGCGCTTCTAATTGCTTTATTGTACGAGTAAGTGAAGGCATTTCTATTCCTAGACTTTGAGCTAATTGATGCTGTGTAACGCCTTCTTTTAGCATATGAATATGTATTAAAGCTGTCCAGCGAGATTGTGTTAAACCTAGCGGCTCAACAGCAATTGTGACTACATCTCGACATAGACGATGTACACGGCCCATATTACCGCACAGTGTTAAATTTAGAGATTCATAATAAGGAACTTGTGTGGTCATAACCCCCTCCAACTACTTAGCGTGCTAACTAATACATAAAATTATAACATTAGTTAGCACGCTAAGTAAATTCAGGCTGAATAACCTAAAGAATTAAATTGCTACTGATTAAATTGCTACTGATTAAATTACAATTCTAAGGTGCCTAAAGATTTAACCACAAACACGATGAGTATTAACTTTTGTACTAAATAATGGCGTATTTCACAGTAACTAACATAGCTTTATTTCATAACTAACTGTATTTTATGCATTTTAAATTTTGGCGTTATCTTTGCTATTATTTATTACATAAACATTAGTACAAAATAAAATATAAATAATGGAGTGGAACATGTCAGTAATTCTGGAAGACCGACCAATTGAACAAGTACGCGAAGAAACAATCGATCAGTTAATATTTAACTATAGTCACGGTGTTATTTCAGCAGAAGCGTTTGAACGTCGTTTAGATGACGCGATGAACAGCAATAAGCACCAAGAAATTATTGCTCTCGTTGCTGACTTAACCTTAAAAGCTGACACACAATATAATGATAATAAAGTACACCAATTTACCCCTAGCTATAGTCATGCAGAAAGTGATGAAAATTTAAGTCTGAAAAATATTTTAGGTAACCTTGAACGCAGTGGCCAATGGAATGTACCAAAAACTATCATCATACATAGTATATTAGGCGAAGCAGTACTCGACTTTACTGACGCTATTTTTCAGCATCAACATGTAACAATTAAATTAAATTGCATATTAGGCAGTAACAAAATTTACGTACCTGAAAATATTAATGTTGTTTGTAAGTCTTTTGGTGTTATTAGTAATATTGAGAATAAAGCTCCTTCAATGGCAAATAAGCAAGCGCCTATAATTACTATTGAGGGTAATGTGGTTTTAGGATCATTAACTATTGCGGTTAAAAGAACCATTAAAGAAAAATTTATCGCCTTTGCTAATAACATGAAAGCCGCTTTTGACAATGAAAACAAGCTGTTTTAATAAGGAAGTAACCATCTAATTTTCTATAAGCAACTTAACAGCACTTTAATAAGAGTAAACGTTAAATTAAAACAAAAACTAAACCATTAACCTTTTACTCTTATTTGTATAATCTTACTGTTAGCCTACAGCGGTTATAGCAAACCAAACGCTGACATTAAGCTACGTCCGCCTAATATTAAGGTAACAAAAATAACAGCTGCAGCTGCAATATTTTGCCAAACATTATTTTTATGTTCCCCTAACACCTTAGTGTTCATTATCCATAACAAAAAGATACTGACTAAGGGCAAAAGAATACCATTCGCTACCTGAGCAAACCAAATAACTGACACGGGCTTAAAGCCTATACTGCTGATAACGACACCAATAATTAAAATAATCATCCATGTCAGCTTGAAGCCAAAAGCGTTCAAGTTTTTATCTAAATTTAAAATACCACTAAGTGCGAAAGCGGCTGCTAGAGGCGCAGTAATTGCTGAAGATATACCTGCCGCAAACAAACCAAAACCAAGGAATATGCTTGCAGAATCACCAAATAAAGGTTGTAGAGCCGGCGCTATATCTGCTGCACTTTGCAAACTTATCTGTTTACCGAAGAATGCTGAAGCAGCTGTTGAGAGTACAGCAACTGAAATTAACGCACCAAGCGGAATGGAAATAAATAGGTCTTTTCTTGCAGTTGATATATCATCAATTGAATGCCATTTTTGACTGGCAGTAGAAGCATGTAAAAATAAGTTATAAGGGACTACGGTGGTACCAATCAGCGCGATTACAGTTAACGTTGCGCCATTGGGCAGTTCAAAAGCAGCAAAGCTCGTTATTAATTCATGCCATTTGGGTTCACTCAAAAAGAAAGTGACTAGAAAAGCAACACTCATTAAGCCAACTAAAACAATTAATGCTCGCTCAATAATCTTATAACTACCTGTACTTAATAAATAAAAAGCTATTAATCCAATAATGATAGGAAATAAGTAGTGTGCATTATTAACTTCCCAGCCTAGCTGCCCCACAACACTGACTAAACCTAAACTTGCACCTGAAATATTGCCACTTTGATAAGCGCCGTTACCCACAACAATAGCACTAACCACAAGCATTAAAACCAAGGCTTTAATTACGGGTTGTTTAATCGCATGGCGAATGTTTTCGCCTAAACCTTGCTGGCTAACAATACCTAATCTTGCCGCCATCTCTTGTAAAACGATAGTCGCCACCATTGCAAACAACAAGGTCCAAACCAATGAAAGACCATAGTTAGCGCCAGCCATGGATGCAGTGATTATGGTACCTGGCCCAATAAACGCTGCTGTGACTAAAAATGCAGGCCCTATTTTTGGAAACCTCATATTTACACCCTTTTTATTATTTTTAAGTTTCTACTGAATTTACAAGTACTGCCAGAATAAAACTAATTTATTCACTTGTTTCTTTCATAGCTAAACAACCAAATTCCACGAAAAGCTATGGTATCAGTATCACAGCTATCGCAAGTGCTCTCACAATAGCGCTTAAATATACATTTACTCTAGTCGCATCTGATAATTTTGATTAAACTACCACAATTAACTCATATAAGCCTATTGTTATGGAAAAACATCAGGAACTATTAATCGCTTTAAGAAAAGTAATCCGCGCGATTGATTTGCATTCTAAACACCTTAATAAAACATCTGGCTTAACCAGCCCGCAATTATTAATTATGTTAGAGCTTGATAAAGCCTCTGGTATTAACTCAAGCCAAGTAGCGAAAAACGTTAACTTAAGTGCTGCAACAGTGACTAATATTCTTGATAGACTAGAAAACAAAAGCTTAATTTCAAGAGTACGTGACACACAAGATAAGCGTAAAGTAGGTTTATTTTTAACTAACGACGGTAAAGCATTATTATTGAGTGCCCCACAAGCACTGCAAGAACACTTTATTAATAAGTTCTCTAGCTTAGCCCAGTGGGAACAATCACAATTACTTTCTTCAATGGAACGATTGTCTGAAATGATGAATGCGGATGAAATAGATGCCGCACCACTTTTAGAATTACAAGCAATGAGCGCCAGCAGTATAAGTAAAGCTGACGCCCCTAAAAGTTAACGTAGTAAATGTAAAAAGTGTAAATGCTTATGGTATTGATCAATAACATTATTGATCACTGCCGTTTTTGACCAGCCCATAATGTCGTAATCTTGCCCGCCCTCACCTAAATGCACTTCAGCTCGGTAGTAACTTTGTTCATCTTCGTCTTCGTCAATTTCAACGACAAAATCGGGTTGAGAGTGCTTTCGAGCGAGTACACGATAAACAAACGCTTGCTCTTCGCCATGATCAACAGTCAGGCTCAGCCCATCTTCATACGACACTACAACATTGACTTGATTCTTCTTCAACTCTGTCGCAACAGTTTCAAACGCCGGAGCAATAATTTGATTAATAAATTTATTAACATTAGTTTTGTTCGGGTAATCAACA
Organism: Colwellia sp. NW0002-52-1; assembly: GCF_057550865.1. Taxonomy (NCBI): domain Bacteria; kingdom Pseudomonadati; phylum Pseudomonadota; class Gammaproteobacteria; order Alteromonadales; family Colwelliaceae; genus Colwellia; species Colwellia sp. NW0002-52-1. The sequence continues at coordinate 109,462 of NZ_BAAJLU010000010.1, forward strand.
ATATTTTTTAACCGTACCTGCCAGCTGTCATTGCTTTCATTACCAGCGTGAGGAACTGCTGATATTAACTGGCTCTCTTGTTTAAATGCCTCAACCCTTAAGGCTTTAATTAAGCCAACTATGGCGAGCAACAACACCACAGCAAACGGTAAAGCACTGGCAATAGTCATGGTTTGCAAGGCGTTAAGTCCGCCTGCAAGCAATAAAATACCCGCCACTAAGCCAATACCAATAGCCCAATAAACACGTTGCCATAATGGCGTGTCATTACTACCATGTGAACAAAGCATATCAACCACCATAGCGCCAGAATCACACGAGGTAACAAAAAATATTACGATCATTAACACGCTAAAAAAAGACAGTAATGTTGATATTGGGAAGTTCTCTAAGAAAACAAATAATGCTACTGATGAGTCTTTACTGACCATTTCTCCGAGCTCTGCAACACCTTGGTTATGCACCAAATCAATGGCGCTATTGCCAAAAATTGTCATCCAAAACAAGGTAAAACATGTTGGGATTAACATAACACCAATAATAAATTCTTTAATCGTTCTGCCACGAGAAATTCTAGCGATAAATAAACCAACAAAAGGTGCCCAAGCTAGCCACCAGCCCCAATAAAATATTGTCCAACCGCCGATCCAATCGGTTTTCTTATAAGCGAATAAGTTAAAGGTGTTATGCACAATATCTGCTAAGTAATCGCCAATATTTTGTAAATAAGCCTGTAATAAAAATACCGTTGGGCCTAGTACAAAAATAAATATTAATAAAATAACAGCTAAAATCATATTAGTTTCAGACAGTATTTTAATGCCTTTATCAAGCCCTGTAGTCACCGATATAACAGCAAGTCCGATAACTCCTGTCATAATGAGTATTTGATTAGTCACAGAAACATCAATGCCAAATAAATAATTAAAACCAGCATTAACTTGCGAGGCACCAAGCCCTAAAGAAGTAGCAACACCGAATACGGTACTTACAACAGCAAAAACATCAACCATATGCCCTGGCCATTGATAAATTTTATCTCCAATTAATGGATAAAGCGCAGAGCGTAACGTTAACGGTAAACTATGACGATAACTAAAATAGGCAAGAACTAAAGCAACAATGGCGTAAATTGCCCACGCATGAAGTCCCCAATGGAAAAAAGTCATCTTCATTGCCTCTTGCACCGCAGCAACAGAGCCTTTATCTGCTGTTGGTGGCGACAAGTAATGCATTAAGGGCTCTGCTACGCCAAAAAACATCAAGCCTATGCCCATTCCGGCCGCAAATAGCATTGAAAGCCAAGTCAACATTGAGTAATCAGGCGTGGCGTGATCTGGCCCTAAACGAATGTCTCCATATCGAGAAAATCCTAAGAAAATTACAAAAAAGAATATAAATGCAACCGTAAGCACGTAAAACCAGCTGCCATTATCGATAATACTTGATTGTACAATCGTGAATAAACTTTGCGCCTGGTTAGGTAATGCTGCGGCGAATAGCAAAAGGGCAATAATAATAGCGGATGCGCTAACGAATACTTTTTTATTTAATTGACTACGAGCGGCTAGAGACAAAACCTTCCCCTTATTTTAATTTGTATTGATATTATATCTTGTTAATCAAGGTGTAAATAGCCTTCTATGTAAACAATATTGCTTTAGTTTTATTAAGTAATTCAACAATAGTTATGTTTTTTTGTAAACAAATGTATCTTTTGTTAACATTACGTCAGTTTAAATATAGTTAGTACTCTAAGTATATTAATAATTAGAGCACTAACTATATCTAACTACTTATCTATAAAAAAATACCTAGGGAATATCTATATGAAATTTAATAAACTGCACTGTGCGGTGTTAACAGCACTAGCAGCGTCAGGTAATATCTACGCAGAAGAAGTTCAGAAGAAAGCATCAATAGAAACTATTGAAGTTACCGCTACTAAACGTTCTGAATCAATTCAAGATGTACCCGTTACGGTTACCGCGTTAACCGGTAACAGCTTAGAAACCCTTGGTGTTTCTAATTTTGACCAATATGTTGAGTTTTTGCCAAACGTTGTTTTTCAGGGCACAGGCCCAGGACAAAACGAAATTTATATTCGTGGCGCAGCAACAACTCAAACGAATATTTCTGTTTCATCAGTACAAGCTTTACAGCCTTCTGTTGCATTTTATTTAGATGAGCAACCGGTTTCAATGCAAGGTCGTAACCTAGACATTTATGCAACAGATGTTGAACGTATAGAAGTACTTCCGGGGCCACAAGGCACGCTTTTTGGCGCTAGCTCGCAATCAGGTACGGTACGCTTAATAACGAATAAGCCAACACATGATGGTTTTGCTGCGGGTTTTGATACTAGCACTAGCACCACTAAAGGCGGCGACATGAGTAACTCGGTTGAAGCATATTTTAATATGTCTTTAACTGACAGCCTTGCTGTACGTGTTGCTGCTTATAATGATCACCAAGGTGGTTGGATTGATAATATTCAAAATGATCCTAACAATGGTGGTTACACGGGTAGCGCTGTTGTTATTGATAGAATCTCAGCTAATTTTGCTAAATTAGCTGATCCAGCCAATACACCGGTTCAAATTCCTCAAAATGATGCGTTAGTAGAAGATGACTTCAACACGGCAGATTACTCAGGTGCACGTTTTGGTTTATCTTACATTATTAATAATGAATGGGATCTACTAGTTCAGCATACTCAACAGTCTCTAGACACTGAAGGTGTATTTGCTTACGACCCTAACCTTGAAGGTGAAACTTCAACTAACCGTTTCACGCCTGAAAACAACAATGATGACTTTGGTTTAACGACTTGGACTTTAGAAGGCCGCCTTGAGCACCTTACCGTTGTTTATACGGGTGGTTATTTAGACCGTGATATCAATTCAACTATTGATTACACCGGTTACACTAACGGTGGTCAATTCTCTGCTTATTACGTTTGTAACTATGCAAGTGCACCCGATGCACAAGAATGTTTTGACCCAACTAAGTTTTATAAAGAAGAAACAAGTAGCTCACGTACTACGCACGAATTACGCATGAATACTTCAGCTGAAAATCGCTGGCGTGTTACGGCTGGTGTTTTTTATGATACACAAGAGCTGTCAACTGTCGGCCAATTTAAAATAGCCAACACAGAGCTTTTCCCTAACTTAGCGAGAGAATTAGCCGGTAGTGAAGGTATTAATAGTAATGGCGGCCCTTTCTCTTCTGAAGTCAGCTTTGTTAACGATGTAACACATACTATTGATCAAATCGCGCTATTTGGGCAATTAGAGTACGATATTACTGATACCGTTACTGCAAGCTTTGGTGCCCGTTGGTATCAAATTGACGACATTTATAAAGGTGCTACAACTACCGCTGATGTAAGTGGTCGATTACGTGCATTTGGTGACGGCAGTGATGAAGCGTTAACTGAGTTTTTTGGTGCTGATGAAGCCGCGGCTATTCAAGCTGCTATAGCTAGTGGTCAATTAGAAACTGATTTACTTGATAGTAGCGGTAAATTAACAGTTGATGACACTATTATCAAAGCCTCAGTTGATTGGAAAATTAATGACGATGTCATGGTATTTGCATCATATTCAGAAGGTTTTAGACCGCCGGTGACTAACCGTGTTGGTGGCGGCTCTGCTGCTAACCAAGAAGGTGCTTTTGAAGGTTTCCGTATTCCTGTTTACTCAACAACAGATAGCTTAGACAATATAGAGTTAGGATTTAAATCAACACTACTCGATCAAAGTTTACGTTTTAATGCAACCGCTTATTACTCAAAAATATCGGATCTACAAACGTCGCGTTATGACCCTACCAACATCAGCTTTTTAGTATTTACTGATAACGTAGGTGACGCTGAAATTAAAGGTATTGACGGTGACTTTAGTTGGGTAGCCACAGACAACTTAGTTATATCAGGTGCCTTTAGCTTTTTGGATACTGAGTTAACCTCAATTAATGCTCAGTTAGATGGTATTGCACCACCAGAAGGTAGTAGATTACCTTACTCAGCTAAGTTTTCAGGTAACCTACAAGCACAGTACTTCTACCCTATTAAGGGAGATATGACTGGCTATGTAAACGGTTCTATCAGTTATACTGGCGAAAGACTTGCTGGCATGGTGATGGATGCTTATATGATTGAAGATGCTACCAACTTAATTTATGGCACAGGCTCGGGCTTAAGTATCGAAAAAGAGTCTGATGTTTTTTCTGGGGTAAATTACCAAGGCAGTAATGGCCAAACCTTTGCTGGTGGGCGTTATGTTCAAGACAGTTATGTTTTGGCTAACATTAGCTTTGGTGTGACAAACGACGAATGGAAGGCTGAAGTTTTCATCGATAACTTAACCGATAAAAGTGCAATCTTGTATGTTGATACTCAACAATATACGCCAAAAGTTGTATCGAATAGACCTCGCACCATTGGCTTTAGATTCTCTTACGACTTTTATTAAGCCGTAATATAAATCTAAAAAGTTAATATGATCGAAATAAAAACCGTTTGGTATCTGTATCAAACGGTTTTTTATTGTAAAGTATTCAAAAATCTATCAATCCTCTCATTTGCTTCGGAGCTAAGTCATTGGACAATACATCTCAGCCTTCAATTGAAAGCCAATTAAAATCAATTCAGAAATTAATCCAAACGACAAAATTCGAAGACGCTGTTCAACAATCTAAACAGTTACTAGCTCAAAGTGAGAACTCGCAAGATAACATTGAACTATGGTATTTAATTGCTGTAGCTCAGCGCTATGCAAAAACATTAACACTTGCACTAAGCAGTATTAATGAACTACTTAACATTGACAGTAAACACAGTCGCGCAAATCAAGAAAAAGGCTTTATCTATTTAGCAATGAAAGAGCCAAAGCTAGCAAAACAATCTTTTGAGGTAGCCGTAAAGCTTAACCCAAGTTTAGTCGCCAGTTGGCAGGCTTTAATTCACCTATATCGTGACGATAAACAACAAGCAGATGTTCAAAAATCCGCGAATCATCTAGAAGGTCTAAAAAAATTACCGCCAGCACTTCTTGCCGTTACTGAGTTTATGCACGAAGGTAAGCTCTTAAAAGCAGAGCAATTATGTCGACATTTTTTACAAAATAATCAACGCCATGTTGACGGTATGTGTATGTTGGCTGAAATAGGCATAGAGCTAAAGATCTATGACGATGCTGAGTTTTTATTAGCGAGTGCACTGGAATTGCAGCCAAGTCATATTCATGCACGTTCGCTGTACCTTAATTTACTTATTCGTTTAGGAAAGTACAAAACTGCCGCACAACAAGTTGAAACCTTACTTGAAGCACAACCTGAAAATTTAAGCTTTAAAATTGCCAAAGCAAGTGCTTTAACAGGTTTAGGTGAAATAGAAGCAGCGATAAAATTGTTTGAACAAGTTGTTGCAGAAAACGATCAAGTACCGGGTTTTCATTTACAGTTGGGGCATGCGTTAAAAACCAAAGGTGAAATTGAGAAAGCTATTTTGTCTTATCAAAAAGCTTATCAATTGAGCCCAACGTATGGCGATGCTTATTGGAGTTTAGCCAATACTAAAACCTATCGTTTTAGTGATAACGAAATTGCTCAAATGCAAACGCAACAACAAAATGAAGATCTCGCGCTAGTAGATAGAATTCAACTTCATTTTGCTACAGGTAAAGCCTTTGAAGACAGAAAAGAATACGATCAAGCATTTAAATCATACCAACAAGGCAATGAATTACAGCATGCGCATAGTGGCTTTGATATCACAAAAATAGAACAACAAGTTGCAGAGCAAATTAAATATTGTACCCGTGAGCTATTCGACCTGCGCGGTAAGTTAGGGCTAAACGCTCCTGATCCTATCTTTATTGTCGGTTTGCCTCGTGCTGGCTCAACTTTGCTTGAGCAAATATTGGCTTCTCATAGCCAAGTCGACGGCACGATGGAGCTACATAATATTTTAGGTTTAGCATCAAGGTTACGTGGCCGAAGCAAGATTCAAGGTGATGAAGAAGCCCAATACCCTAAAAATTTAGCGGAAATAAACCCCGATTATTTCAAGCGTTTTGGTCAACAGTTTATAGATGAAACTCAGGTATTTCGAGATAAGGCGCCACTGTTTATCGACAAAATGCCGAATAACTTCCTACACATTGGCTTAATTAGGCTGATTCTGCCCAATGCTAAAATTATAGATGCTAGACGCTCGCCCATGGCGTGTTGTTTCAGTGGCTTTAAACAGCTATTTGCTGAAGGACAAGACTTTAGTTATAACCTTGAAGACATTGGCCGTTATTACCAAGCTTATTTAAAACTTATGGCACATTGGGAAGATGTATTGCCCGGCTTCGTATTAACAGTAAATCATGAAGATGTTGTTAATGACCTAGAAACACAGGTAAGAAGAATGCTTAATTTTATCGGATTAGAGTTTGAGCAAACATGCGTCGATTTTCATAAAACCAAACGTAATATTAAAACGCCAAGCTCTGAACAGGTTCGACAACCTATTTATAAAAGCGCGGTAGAACAATGGCGTAATTTCGAGCCGTATTTAGGCCCGTTAAAAAAGGCACTTGAGATTGACTGATGCATTAGGCTATCTATTAACTTAGTAGCCTAATAAATTGACTTTAATTTTAGCTTTAGCTTAATTTTTACTGCTATTACTTGCGCTAAACGCCTAAAAAATAAAGCCTGCACCATTGTTTGTACAGGTTTTTTAGTCGCGATTTCAGCAATGGCTCTTCAAATAAGTGACTACAACATTACGATGAAACCTTAAGAACAATTTTACCTGCGTGTTGCTTTTGTAAGAAGGTTTCTTGTGCTGTGTTAATTTCTTCTAAAGGAAAAGTATGCGCAACAATCGGCTTAATTTTTCCTTGTGAAATATAATCAACCAAATTTTGAAATATATTCGGTGCAAGCACAGTACAGCCATAAAAGCTTAAGTCTTTTAAATACAATGTTCTAATATCTAATTCAACTGAAGCTCCACCAATGGCACCAGCCACTGCGTATCGACTCCCAGGCTTTAGCAATGTTAAAAATTGTGGCCATTGCTCTCCTGCAACAAGATCTATAACAACATTGATACTGTTTTCGCCTAACGCCTGAATTAGATCCATATCTCGTGATAATACTCTATCAGCCCCCAGCGCTAAAACCTGCTGTTTTTTACTGGCGCTAGTAATGGCAATAACGTATGCCCCTCGCGCTTTAGCTAACTGAATAGCAGCAGAGCCAACACCACCGGAAGCCCCCGAAATTAAGACTATATCTTCCGCGCTAACATTCGCTCGGCTTAACATATTTTCAGCCGTTGAATACGAACACGGAAAAGATGCTAATTCTATATTCGAAAGCGAACTATTCACCTTATAAGCATGTCTCGCTGCTACAACAGTATATTCAGCAAAACCACCATCACATTCAGAGCCGTAATACCAAGGAGACTCTAGTTCTTGGCTGTTTGCTTCACTAAGACATGGCTCGATTATAACCCGTTCACCAATACGATTTTCGCTTACATTATTACCAACAGCGACGATAACACCACAAACATCTGCACCTTGAATTCGAGGAAACGTTAAAGCCGTACCTGCCCATCCTGCATCTTCACTATTGCTGTTGTTTTTCGAATACCATGCTGTACGAGTGTTTATATCGGTGTTATTCACTCCAGCGGCATAAACTTTGATCAGTACATCATTTGGCGTTGGTGTAGGAACGGGAATGCTATTATTGTACTGAAGTACCTCAGGCCCGCCATGACCTGTAAGTTGTATTCCTGACATAGTTTTAGGGATAATACTCATGATTTACCTTCCGTTAATAATGTTAATAATGCCTTTTTAGCTGATATAACCGCTTGTTCTCTCATTGTTGGCCAAGCATTTGAAACACCCTCGTGTATTAAAAAGATAGTGTTAGCCATATCAATTCTTTGGCTCTGTTGACCAAGAAACTCGAGTACATCCTTTTTATGCTTTACAACAGCTTGATTGATTAAAAGGTTCTCAGGAAAAGCAGAAATTGCGTTCATTGATAAACAGCCATGCGGCGCAAACTTTTCCATCCAACACTCCAGTTTATCAAAAATATGCAGCACCGCTTCAACACCCGGTAATGGTGATTCATTTCGTAGAAAAGTAAGATAACGTTGATGGCGATACGCTAAAGCACCAACAACCATCGCCTCTTTTGATGGGTAATATTTGTATAACGTTCGTAAACTAACATTACAGGCATTTTTAAGCTCAGCAACACTCGGTTCTGCAAAACCATACTGACTAAATGTGTGTTCAAGACTAATAGTAATTTGCTCTTTTAACATATAAACCCAATGGTAGAATGGATGCTCTACCCATAGAGTAGAGCATCCATTCTACCCTGTCAATTTTGACCAATTAAAAACGGTAAGTGTATTGAAACGAATAACATTATCAAAATTAAATTAGGCTTGAGTAGGAATTCCCTTAATTCATTAACACAGACGAAAATACTTTTTTGGGATAAAAAAACGAGCCTTAACATGGCTCGTTTATTGATTTAGAGAGTGTAGAGTTATTTAATGATGATAAATCAATAAAATTAAACTTTCTCAACTCTGATTTTATAGAAAATACTATACAGCACAGGTACCGCAATCATAGTTAAAACGGTCGCAAAAGCTAAGCCTCCCATTATGGTTACTGACATATCAGCAAAAAATGGGTCAAGTATTAAAGGCATTACCCCTAAAATAGTGGTAATAGCAGCCAATGAAACCGGCCTTAAACGACTGAGACTTGCTTCAACAATAGCAACGGCCTTATCTTTACCTTCTTGAATTTGTAAGTCTATTTCTTCGAGTAATACAATGGCATTTTTAATCAACATGCCAAACAAGCTTAAAAACCCAAGTAAAGACATAAAGCCAAATGGTAAGTCTGCGATTAATAATCCGGCTACAACACCGACGACAGCCATAGGAACAATTAACCAAATAATAATAGGTTGTCTTGCTCTACCGAACAGTAACACACTGATAATAAACATTACTAAAAAGCCAAGCGGTAAACCTTGCCCTAAAGCAGCTTGTGCTTTACCTGCCGATTCAAATTCTCCACCCCATTCAAGTTTGTAACCTGTTGGCAAAGGAATCGCTTCAATTTTTACTTGTGTACGATTAAAGGCTTCCCCGGTTGTTTCATTGAAGCCAGCTTCAGCTTTAACCGTTATAGTACGCACCCGATCTCGTCGATTTATCAGTAGTTCTTCACTTGAAAAATTCATTTTCCCACTGACTTGTTTAAAAGGTATATAAGTTCTTTGACTACTACTCCACACTAAGCTGTTTTCCAAAGCAACTAGTTGATCTGAGCTTGTATTGCTATTTCGAGCAATGATAGGATAAAGGTAATCGCCATCTTGTAATTGCCCAATTTGTAAGCCATCGGTATAGAACTTTATTGCCTGACTAAAGTCGCTTCTAGAAACCCCCGCAATACCCGCTGCGATATCATCATATTCTGGTGCTAAAACAATGCCTTTATCGCGCCAATCATCGCGAATATCCCTGATTTTTCCATCGTCAAAGTATATTGCTTTTGCTTGCTCTGCGATCTCTCTTAAAATAGCGGGGTCTTCACCTGAAAATCTCGCCTGTATTTTGGCGCCAGCACCAGGACCGAACTGCATAATTTCAGCGTAAAAGTTAACCTTGGGATTAGCTTGTTGTAATTTAGCTGAGATTCCTTGCGCTAACTGAGGTATATCAGCTGCATTTTCTGCACGAACTAAAAACAAACCATAACTTTCGTTAGGTAACTCAGGAGCAAATACCAGCGTAAAGCGCTCTGAACTTTCACCTATAAACGTGGCTAAAGATTCAATGCCTTGCGTGTCGAGGATTAACTGCTCAGCAGCCTTCATATGAGTTTCGGTTGCCCGAATATCTGAGTCTTGTGGTCCCCAATAGTGAATAAAAAATATTGGTGTATTCGAAGGTGGGAAAAAGCCTTGTTTAATAAACCCAAAACTCGCGTAAGCACCAATAGTAATAATAACCAAAAGAGCTAAGGTAACTCCGCGCCAATGTAATGCATTACGTAAAACCACTAAATAAGCTTTATGGAATAAAGAATGTGATTCTTCTGCACCTTCTTTATCTCCAACTTTATAAAAATACTTACCCAGTAATGGCGTTAACGTTACAGCAAGGATCCAACTAAGCATTAAAGAAATAAGTACCACTGCAAATAATGAGAATAAGAACTCACCAGTCGCATCATCAGATAAACCAATGCCAGAAAATGCAGCAATACCGATGATAGTAGCGCCAAGCAGTGGCCACTGAGTACGCTTAACAATAAAGCTAGCAGACTCCATGGCTGACTTACCTTTCTCCATTCTCAGCATCATCCCTTCTGCGACAACAATAGCGTTATCAACCAGCATACCCATAGCGATAACCATTGCCCCTAAAGAAATTCGCTCCAGTTGAAGGTTGTATAGCCACATAATTAATACTGTGCCTAAAACGGTAATGAGCAATGTTCCACCAACAACAACACCTGAACGCCAGCCCATAAATAAACACAGGGCGAGAGTTACAACCACAACGGATACTTCAAGATTCAATATAAAGCCGTCGACAGACTCATCTACAATCTTTGCTTGGTTATAGATTGTTGAAACATTAATACCTGTAGGAAGTTTTGCTAAGACTTCAGCTAACTTATCATCAATTTTATGACCAACATCTACAATGTTGATATCATTTTGCGCAGAGATGGCAAGTGTAACCGCACTATCACCATTAAAACGTTTTAAACCACTTGGAATTTCCACTGGCTGTAAGGTTAAGGTGGCAATATCTTTAATTTTTATCGAGGCATTTTTACCGGGTACAACAATGGATAAATTTTCGATTTCTTCTATTTTATTGGTTGAGCTTTCAATCGGTATTCTAATTTGTTTGTCACCAACATATAGCCTACCACCGCTAAAAGGTTTCAGGTTACTGGCGAGAACTTGCTGAAGCTCAGGAAAGGATATACCTAGCCCTGATATTTGATAGCTATCAATAGTAGCGACAATTTCTTCTTCTAAAATGCCCCCCACTTGTACTTTAGCTACACCATCGACCGTTAAAACTTCTCGACGAATTATACGAGAAAACTCTCGCATTTGATCTTCGCTAAAGTCAGGCGCCGATAAAGCATAATAAATACCGTAAACGTCACCGAAGTCGTCTATAACTACAGGTGGACTAGCCCCAAGCGGTAAATCTCGTTCAATATCTCTTAATCGCTTACGTAATTCATCCCATATTTGAGGTAACAATGGCCCGTCAATATAAGGTTGAATTTCCATAGTAATTCGAGAAAAACCCGGCTTACTCACCGATGTTAAAATATCTAACTGCCACATTTGTTGTAGAGCGATTTCAAGCTGCTCTGTAACTTCCTTCTCAACTTGTTCAGCACTTGCCCCGGGATAATAGGTAAAAATAACCGCCTGCTTTATGGTAAATGCGGGATCTTCTAAACGTCCTATTTTACTCATGGCAACAATGCCACCAATAATAAAACAAATTGACATGAGCCAAATATTAATTGGTTTAGTTAAAGAATAACGTGCTATATCCATCTTAATACGTCGCCTTATATTCTCTGACTAATAACCCTTCACGCATTTGACCTACCGCAGCAGAAACAACTTTATCACCAGCTTTAATACCAGAGGAGAGTAAAGCATACTCACCGTGTAATTTAGAAACTTTTACTTTCACTTGCGTTAGTTTACTGTCTTGTTCATTTAGGCGCCATACACTAAAACCAGCATCGCTATTCCCCACTAAAGCACTTAATGGCACAAGCAAGGCACTTTCTGAGTTGTTGTTAGGCATAATATTCACAATAGCGCGCGAACCAGGATAGAAAGCGTTAGCCACTTCTCCTTTTAACGCAAAGGTTACACCGTAAGTTTGTGTTATAGGATCAGGCGTGGTTTTATGTTCAACATAGTGTATATCGTAAACATTGTCTTCTTGGCCAATTATGTGTGCAGAGGCTTTAACATCTCGATTACCAACATTAGCGGTCATAATTCGTTCAGGCACTTCAAAAGTAAAGTAGAGTTCCGACCTGTCTTGTAAATTAGCAAGCGAGTCGCCAGAACGAATTAAGCTGTCATTTTCAATATACCTAGCACCTACAACAGCATCGAACGGTGCTCTAATGGTGCAATAGCTTAAGTCTTGCTCTGCATTTTCAAGTGCAATTTTAGTAATTGAAAATTGTGACTTTGCGTCATCATAATCTTGTTGAGAAGCAACATTTTTTTCAAAAACATCTTTAATTCGTTTTAAATTTCGCTGAGCATCTTCATGTCGAATCCTACTCTCTTCTACTTTACGCTGAAAAGGTTTAGGGTCAATTTTAGCTAGAATTTGTCCTTTTTTAACTTTGCTTCCTTCAATTAAGTTTTCAAAGATTAAACGCCCTGAAACCTCAAATTTTAAATCTACGTTTTTTACTGCAGAAACAAACGCAGGAAACTCATAATTATTAGCTAAACTTGTTACTTGAGCGCTCGAAAGTTGTACTACAACAGGTGCAACTTCTTGCTTTACTTCCGTTGACTCAGAACAAGCTTGCAGTACAAAAACGGCGGCAAGTATAAAAATTCGATTCACGTTAACCTCAAAATATAAATTAATTTAAAAAAAGTGAACATATCATAGCACAGGTTTACACATTAACAACTAGTGTAAACCTGTTGTTTAATCTCACCACTAACGTTAGTATAGGAAAAATTATTTAGAAAGAGCATAAGTTTTGCCAAGTACGACTGAGAAAATATTAAATACTGCAATGGAATGTTTTTTTCAACATGGCTATGACACTGCAAATATATCTATGGTGAGTCGCTACGCTGGCATATCTCGAGTGACAATTCATAAACAATTTCAGTCGAAAGAGTTATTATTTAGAGCCGTTGTAGAGCAACACTTTCAACAGCACAACGTTTTAGTAGAAGAATACAAAAAATCAGAAACTAATTTTTGGCAGGAAACAAAAGAACTTACTATTCAACTTTGCGAGGGCCTTTTTAATGATGTATCTAGTAGCTTAGTTAGATCAAATTTACTACATGCGGGTCAAGCATTTTGTAAAGATCTGATCCAAGAAGAAGAGATTTCTATTAAAAATAGCATTCGCTTTCGCATTGAAAAAGAAATATTGGCCAATCGTTTATCATTACGCAAAGTCGGATTAACATCAGATGAATTAGCTAACACTCTTCATTACGCACCATTTGGTATAACAATAGCGGCATCAAATCAAAACAATATTGCTTTTGTTGATAATTTAATGGCTGTATTTAAAGCGGCGACTTCAACCGATTAATGACATTATCGTTATAGAAAATAATGATAGTGTTAATATTATTCAAAACAGCTATTCATGCCATTAAATTAGTAATCATTTTCACTCATCACTTTTTCAAAATAAAAGTATTTCTCTAAAAAACCTATGAGTAGATTTTTGTAACCCTGACTGTAACATTTCATGATAAAAACATTTTCATTATAATTTCACAATAAAATTTACCTGTTTTAATACAGTAACTTAAATCTACATCTTTACATAACCATTATCTAGTTATCTATACTAATTAATTATTAGCCAGTGAGCTAAATATAGTAAATAGTGAGTTATAGTACGAGTATGTTATCGAGCTTAACCTTCTATTATTTAACAGCGCTATAAAATTTTACTAAACTATATTTAGCTCAATATAGCCGTTAAGCAAACAATAATAATTAACTTAATTACAATGGATATCTAATGCACGACAGAACCTCATTACCTAGCTGGCAGAAACTTCAAAATCACGCACTTGAGATGAAATCTCAACATATGAGTGAGTTATTTAAACAAAACCCAAACCGGTTTGAGCAATTCTCTATTCAACTTGCACCTTTTCTCTTAGATTATTCAAAAAATCTTATATCGACATCTACAATGGATATGCTGTTTGATTTAGCCAAAGAATGTGATGTGGAAGCTTGGCGAGAAAAAATGTTTAGTGGTGAACGCATTAATCGCACTGAAGATCGCGCAGTATTGCATACAGCGTTACGAAATCGCAGCAATAAACCGATAATGCTTGATGGTGAAGACATTAATATCGATGTGCGAGCAGCGCTAGATAAAATGAAAATCTTTAGTGAAAAAGTTCGCCAAGGTTTATGGAGTGGTTATTCAGGTAAACGTATTACTGATGTGGTAAATATTGGCGTTGGCGGTTCAAACTTAGGCCCGCAAATGGTCACTGAAGCACTCGATCAATACAGTGATAACAGCGTAAATGTACATTATATTTCTAACGTTGATGGCACACAAATCGCTAATGTACTCAGGCCTTTAAGCCCAGAAAAAACGCTCTTTATTGTTTCAAGTAAAACTTTTACTACCACCGAAACAATGACCAACGCTAGAACCGCAATGAAGTGGTTAGTATCATCTTCTTTCGATCAATCAGCCATTGCACAGCACTTTGTCGCAGTATCTTCGAATAAAAAAAATGCCACTGAGTTTGGTATTGCACAAGAAAACATATTTGATATGTGGGACTGGGTTGGTGGTCGTTTCTCACTTTGGTCAGCTATTGGTTTACCTATTGCCATTGATTTAGGCTTTGAGCGTTTCATAGAGTTACTTGAAGGTGCACATGAGATTGATCAACATTTTTGTAATAAGCCCTTAGCAGAAAATGCACCGGTTATTTTGGCATTATTAAGTGTGTGGAACTGTACTTTTTTAGGTGCGCAATCCCAAGCAATTTTGCCTTATGATCAATCTTTACATATGTTGTCAGCCTATTTACAACAGGCGGAAATGGAAAGTAACGGTAAATCTGTTTCTTGGGATGGGGACTCTATTTCATACCCTACTGTACCGTCTATTTGGGGTGAACTAGGTATTAATGGTCAACATGCTTTTTACCAATACTTACATCAAAGTAATAATGTTGTACCTGCAGATTTTATTGGCTCTGTTGAAAGCGTTACACCGGTACAGGGTCATCACGAAACCTTAATGGCAAACTTTTTTGCGCAAACCCAGGCTCTTATGCAAGGGGTTAACGAGACTCAAGTTAGAGCAGATTTAAAAGCTAAAGGCCGTTCGCAAGACTACATTGATAAAGTTGCCCCACACAAAGTGCACAAAGGTAACCGCCCCACCAATACCATTTTAATGAAACGTATATCTCCTCATTCATTAGGCAGTTTAATCGCTATGTACGAGCATAAAATTTTTGTCCAAGGCATTATTTTACAAATATGTTCGTTCGATCAGTGGGGTGTAGAATTAGGAAAAGGTTTAGCCAATAATATTCAAGAAGAATTATCCTCGGGCAATATTAGCGCAGAACATGATAGTTCAACATCTGGCTTAATTAATTTTTATCAGAAATATACCCATTCATCAGAATAAAGGTATTTAAAGAGAAAAAGTTAATCGACCAAGCTTTTAATGTATATACTTAGCCAAAAATGAAAATAGCGATTATCACTATCGCTATTTTCATTTATAATTTGCGAGTAATTGCGTATTAAATTAATACTTGTTTATCCATATACTGCTCAGCAAGCTAATGAAACAGAAAAACAAAATGACCACTTCATTAAAGTACCTTTCTCATTACTCACAAGACATACAACAGCAAGTGCGTACGCTGATTGTTGAAAACAAGCTCAAAACTTATTTACTTAATCACTTCCCTAAGCCACATAGTGTTACTACTGACAAGGCTTTACGACAATATTGTTTAACATATAAACAGCAGTATTTAAAACAATCAGCACCACTGAGCCAAGTTAAATACGATGATAAAATTCATATTATTAATAATGCTCTTGGTCTACATACTTATGTTTCGCGAGTGCAAGGCAATAAACTAAAAAGTAAAAACGAAATCAGAATTGGTAGTGTATTTAAGAAAGCACCAGAAGCATTATTGCAAATGATCCTAGTGCATGAGTTAGCTCACATTAAAGAAAAACAACACAACAAGGCTTTTTATAAGCTGTGCGAACACATGTTGCCTAATTATCATCAACTTGAGTTAATGACACGAATTTATTTAACCGAACTTGAAAACAATGGCAACATATACTCCTAACGAAAAGACTCGTAACGAAAAAATGGTATTTTAATTCTTTTCAAAGCGGTGTTTTGCCAACGCTTTTAAACACGGGTAGCACGCCATAACCTGCAAAACTACAATAAGGCTTGTTGTAAACAGTGCTCTTATGGTCGATGTTGGCGTGTTAATTCATCGTCGTTTCGCCAAATTGAGCGGCTTTTCAAAGTGTGCATATATTGAATTTTACTCACGTTAAATATAAATATTTAATTTTCTTAGCGCGTTATTTTATTTAAACGTGTCTCTGGGGATTATATTTCAACGGCTGCTTTGCTTTACGCGCAATTAGGTTCGAGCGCACTAATAAACGCTGAACCGATATCACAAGTGAAAAACTTTAATATACGTTGATCTCAAATGCACATTCCTAAGCATTATATTTTTGCGCCTACTCTGCCTAACGGCAAACAATATAAGTCGTTAAACAGCGCAATAAAGTAACACATTTAGTAAGCCTAAAAGCTACTGATGTCTTTAATAAACGCTTATTTCGTTTGATTCAATCACAATGATTCACAAAAAATTAACATAAGGTATACTATTTGTAAGAAGGTATATTAAATACCCATCATATTTTTGACATGGTAACAAAAGCCATTAGGTTATAAATTTGCGAATAAAAAAAAGAAAATTACTTTTAACATTATGCCTCATTGTTTTTTCATTGCCCTATTTCTTAATGCATGATGTTATTCCTAATAGTCATACATGGCTAGAAAAAGGACCTTTGCTTTTACTTCAAGTACTCAGTGTCGGTTTTGTTATTTTTAGTTATATAAAAATTAAAACCAAAGCACTTAAACTGTTTTGGCAATTTATTACACTCGCACTTGTATCATCATTAGCCTCAAATTTATTATTTAGTTTTTACCTTGTAGAAAACAACTTGCTTTTGCGTGAGTTATTTACTTTATTCTGCTATTTTTTTGTTTTACTTGCGATTGAAACTACCCCTCATATCACCGAAGCTAAGGTATCAAAGAATATCAGTAGCCGGGTTGCCGCAATACTTTTCACACTTATTTGCTTTAGTTACTTGGTTTTACTACCCATTGAGTTTGCCGCTAGCACCTCGGATAAAACGGCTTCTGCTGAATTGTTTCATTTATTAATCGCTGCCCTTATATTTATTCGATTAGTTGTAAACAGTTATCAGTGCAAAAGTAAATTTTGGCGCAAAATCTATAGTGTGTTGAGTATAGGTGCAGGAGCCATGCTGCTTGAACATTGTGCTCATTACATGACTTATTGGGAACCAGCATACTTCCCTTTATATCTCCATACACTTCTCATTCTACTGCCTTATTGTGCTCTAATTTTTGCTGCTAATAACTCTCTAGCGTTAACAGAGCCGCCATCTGAAACAAGCCCAGCGTCTTTATCTGAGTTATATCTTATATTATTGATTGCCTGTGCTATTTTGATGCATTTAGCCGGCATAGAATTAAACTTGCACTACCATATTGATTCATATCTGCAATCACTATTAATTGGTATTTGGTTAACCATAGCCTTGGTGTTACTAAGCTCAATAAATTATCGAAATCATCGTTTAAATAAAAAACAACAACAACAAATTGTTTTTCAAAATACTGTGCAGCAGTCATTAGTAAACCTTAACCAACAACTCACTAAAAGCTTACTTAATAGCGAAGATAAAGCGATTGTTAATGTATCTAGTAATGCTATTTTAACGACGACAACTGAAGGTAAGATATTATCTGCCAATCCGGCAGCAGTGCAATTATTTCAGTGTTTAGAGCGAGAAATTATTGGTACTCGGGTAAATGAATTTTTCTCAGCAGACGACCAAATGCATTACTTTTTTGACTTCAAAAGTAATGTTTATACCTTACAGCGCAAGGATAGCGGTATTTCAGTTGAGTGCATGGCAACACGAAAAGATAATACACAATTTCCTGTGCAAGCAGAGTTACAATGGGCAGAAAGAGAAGAGCAGCCCTTAGTCGTTATTACATTCATCAACCTCACGGCTCGTAAGCTTGCTGAACAACAAGCTTTAGATTTAAAAGATAAATTCATCGCAAACATTTCGCATGAATTTAGAACACCGTTAACCATTATTAATGGTATTTTAGACCGCTACTTAATGAAGTCACATTCTGAAGAGGAGGGACAAGAGTTAAAAGCGGCAAAAAGAAACGGCCTGCGTTTAGTTCGTATGGTTGAGCAACTTCTTGAGTTGTCTAGATTGTCTGATAATCCGCAACTAACACTTGCCACATACCGTTTGCATACTCTTATGTCTATGCCCGCCGATTCATTCAGTCGCTTAGCTACACAAAAAAACTTGCATTTACACTGTGATATTCCTGAAAATATATGGCTTGATTGTGATGCGCAGGCGTTTGAAAAAATTATTTTTAACTTGATTACCAATGCCATTAAATACACCCCTAGCGGAGGCAACATTCAAGTTATTGCTCATCGTAATAGCGATAACTTTACTCTCGATATTATTGATACCGGCATAGGTATTGATATTAAATCACAAGACAAAATTTTTGAACGTTTTCATAGAGCCGATGACGAAAAAAATCAAGGCGTCTTTGGTGTAGGTATTGGCTTATCATTAGTAAACGAGTTAGTAAAAGCACATAATTGGCAAATAAGCGTTGTTAGTGATTATGGTAAAGGCAGCAAGTTTTCGTTAACTATTCCATGTGCAACGCCAATTAAACAAGAAATGTCGGCGCCTGTGAGTATATCGCAAACAGAGGTAGCAGCTTTACTTGTAGAGTCTAGTACGCCTCTTAATAATACTCGAAAGCATAGTCAGAAAGTGGTATTGGTAATTGAAGATAACTTAGACATGCAAAGTCATATAAAACAAGTTATTGAACAACAGCATCACACCTTACTCGCCGGCAGCGGAGAGTTAGGACTAACACTTGCCCAAGAATACATACCCGATGTAATTGTCTGCGATATTATGCTTACAGGCATTGACGGTTTTGCTGTGTTAAAGCAACTAAAAAGTCACGAATTAACTTCACATATACCTGTTATATTATTAACAGCTCGCTCTGATTTAGACAGTAGATTACTTGGTTTAAACCTACAAGCCGATGAATATTTAAGTAAGCCATTTAACCATCAAGAGTTGTTAACTCGCATTGGCAATTTAATTACTGGCAGAGATAAACTTCAAAAAAGTTATTTACAACATTTTAATAAAGATCTGCAAAAAAATAGGAAAGTTAATAGCTTTGAAAATGCAGCTGAGTTGGCGCAAACAAGCGAAGAAGACATTACGCTTGATCGTAAGTTTTTAGAAAAATTAGAAGCTATCACTGCTGTAGTTTATACTGACACTGACTTAGATATCATAAAACTCTCCGCCAAAATGGCAATGAGTGAGCGCCAGCTACAACGTAAAATCAAAGCCTTAATAGGTATAACTCCTAATAATTATATTAAAGAGTTTCGACTTAAAAGAGCAAAAGTGCTATTAAAAAATGGCTCTCAAATTGGCCGTATAGCACTTGATGTTGGCTTTTCATCACAAACTTACTTCGGCCGTTGTTTTAAAGAGATGTTTAACTGTACGCCTAAGCAATATCAACAAAGTCAGAAAACAGAACCACCTTTATCAAGTTAAGCCTGACTTAATTATTATCTGTTCTTTTAAGTTTTCAAAACTACTTTGCTGCATTAATTGTAGATAATCTAAAGACTTTGATTTAGGCCCACATAAGCCTAACCATGAAAGCTGTTTATTCTCATCTGTATAATTTAAAGCTTGTTCAATCATCACGCTAATTTGATCCCAAGACAAATGCAGCGGGTTTTCTCGACTAAATGGAAAGAACGAATAAGCCATATTAAAAGTTGTAATCCCATCTATATTAACCACGCTATTTAACCTAACAGATAAACGTGCAGCGAGTTCATTAGCATTATTCCCTTTTTCGTATCCAATTACCGCAAAAGTATCGCTCGACCAACGAATAACGAGATCATCATTGTTTCTACTGTAATGTAATAAATCCGTTAAATTAATTAATTGACTATTATTCACAGCTTCATCACTTTTAATTCGTACCATTAGAATATAAAGTCTTGGCAGCATTTCTCTTTGCACAGGTAATAGATTTTGATGCATCTGGTGCATAAGCTGGCTAGTCTGTTCAATATAGATATCTAAATAGCGACGACTCTTTACACCCGTAACTTTATCGACAATAGCCGCTTTTTCTAACTGTTTATTCGCCTGCGCTAACTCTAAGTTTTTAGAGGTGAATTTCTCAGTTTTTTCGTGCACTTGTTGCTCTAAGTAAAGTTTTTGTTGTTGCTCTACAACTAGCTTACGATTTAACATTCGAGAGTAAAGCAGTAACGCTAAAGCAACAATTGAAGTGTATAGAATATAAGCCCACCAGGTGTTCCAAGGTGCAGGTTTTACTGTTATATCCAATGAATAGCCCGGATTGCTCCAGACATTATCACTATTACCTGCAATTATTTGTAATTGAAAAATACCTGCAGGTAAGTTTGTATAGGTAACACGCCGTGATTTTCCTGCGTCTATCCATTCCTGATCGAAGCCAAGTAATCGATATTTATATTTTGTGGATTCAGGGTTAGAGTAATTAAGCCCAACATATTCAAAGGAAATTAGTCGATCGTAATACTCTAAAGTTAATTCAGATAAATTAGAAATAGATCCTTCAACGCTAATTGGCTCATTTAAGTTTAAAATATTAGTCAGATGAACTTTAGGGGCTGCCTGACTTATATTTATTTTATTTGGGTTTACAGCACTAATTCCTTTTCCAGCACCAAAATATAAAGTGTTATCCTGACCTAATAAAACTGATGAATGGGTATATTCAAGATCAACTAAACCATGCGTTAAATCAAAATGTTTAAAACTCTCCTCAGCTAAAGAGTATCGTGATATACCTTTACTTGTACTAAACCAAATATTATCGGAAAGATCTTGGGTAATACCGTAAACAGCCATGCTTTTCATGCCATGCTTGGCATTTAATTGTCTAAATGTATAATTTTTAGAGTTTAAGTTTTGACTCGATATTATATTCATACCAGACGCTTGAGTACCCACCCAAATATTAAGCTCTCTATCTTCAAATATAATCCAAGCTAGATCACTCGATATGCTATTTGGATTGTTGTCATCATGTTTAATATGAGTAAACGAGTCTTGATCAGGACTATATAAACTTAAACCGCCACCAAATGTAGCTAACCAAATATCTCCTCTAACATCTTCTAAAAGTTGTAGAACATGATTACTACTTGGTCCCTTTTTAGGCTCATCAATATTTAACTCAAAACGTGTAAATGAGCCGTTAGAGTTCAGTCTATTTACTCCTCGATGGAATGTTGATATCCATAAGTTACCCGCGCTATCTTTTATTATATCTGTAATGCTATTTGCAGATATTGAAGATGGATTTTTTGCATCATGTAGATACGATTTTATAGTATTGTTTTTTACATCAACTGAAAAGAGACCTGAAGAACGCGTTCCTACCCATAACGTGCCTTCATCTTCAAAAAGGGTCATCACGCGAAAGTTAGTAAAATCGTCATTAAATGAGGCTGGTGTTATTTTATTATTATTGATTGATAATTGATAAATACCTCCGCTATAAGTACTAAAATATATAGTAGCTTGATCAAGTTGCGCAAAGCTTGTGATGTTATTATTTTTCAGCTCACTTGAAGTCTGAGTACTGAATTGACTGAATGTTGTCATATTAGGATCCCACCGATTTACGCCAGTGAAAGTTCCAATCCACATAATATTGTTACTATCCTCAAACAGCGTAAAAACAAAATCATTACTTAAACTATGCGGATTACTTGCAGAGTGTCTATACCTTTGAAAGTTATCATTATTTTCATCATATATTAATAGCCCTTTATCTGTTGCTATCCAAATATTACCTTGGCTATCTCGATAAATTTTTTCAATCGTATTACTTAGCACAGAATTAAGATCAGATTCATCAAACATATAGTGTTGGTATGTATTTAAATTTAAATTAAATTTCAATACCCCACTTTCTACTGTACCAATCCAAACAGCCCCTGCCTCATCATAAAAGAGTGAATTTATAAATTGAATAGAATTTGACTTTACATTAGGTTTAGTACTTTCTAGTGACTTTATAAAGTTGCCATTAATATCAAAAATTGAAACTCCACCGCCATTTGTCCCAACCCATACCTCTTGTTCTTTGGTTTCAATTATTGCATGAATAGTATTATGAGTGAGGCTCTTGGTATTTCCCAAATCCTTCTTTATATGCTTTATTGACCATACATTGTTATTATTTGATAAAATATTTAAACCATTCTCAGTACCAATCCAAATTTTTCCTTCACTATCATCAAACAATGCATTTACAGTATCATTAGTTAATGGTGTTGCTTTAGTTTTTGTATCGAACCTAAGAAAATCTTGGCTACTTTCACGGTAAAGATTTAAGCCTCCGCCAAATGTTGCTACCCATAATTTTTCTTCTTTATCTATGATAATTCGACTAACAACATCTGAACTTAATGAGTTTGATAAGTCATTATCATGATGAAAGCTTATAAAGTTATGGCCATCGAACCGAGATAGTCCTTCAGAAGATCCAAACCACATAAAGCCATTTTTATCTTGAGCAATAGTACGGACAAACTTATATGACATTGGGTTATCAACACCAAAGCCTTTAAACATCTTAATGTCTTGTGAGGCAACTAAGCAGCTGAAGCAGAGCATATAAAGAAACAAAAATATATTTTTCACAATGAGATAAGCTACCTAATTTAAAATATGAAATGGGGGAGTGATTTTGATATTGAAGCATAAAGACCACTATCTTAGAGAATAATGGTCTTTTAAGTTATAGAATTATTGAGGCTCTACCCAATTATTAACGTTGATTGTCGTTACTTGGTTAGTATCAAAGTTCATCTTCCAAATTAATGCATCTGATTCAAGACTCATCTTCCAAATTAAAGCGTCTGTTTCAAAGTCCATCTTCCAGATTAACGCGCTTGTGGAAGCATTTGATTGAGCTGCCATATTAGGATCATTAAAACCCATTTTCCAAATTAACGCATCACCATTAAGTTGTTCTTGGTCAAGTTTCCAAATAAAGTCAGGTCCTAACCCTTCAACATAAAAGTCACCATCTTGGTTAATATTTACCGGACCATAAAAATGCTCTTCATCACTTAAGTCTTTTGCAATATCTAGCGTATTATTAGCACAGTTTAATGCTGAGCTCTCTATTGCATAATAAGCACTTACTAAGCCTGCACCTTGCTGAAATACACTATAACGCATACTGCCGTCTTGATTATCTGCGCTATAAGCACTATCCATTAACTTACATTTAACTTGATCTGGCGTTAATTCAGGGTTATCAGTTAACATTAAAGCAACAACACCTGAAACTACAGCCGCAGCTTGTGACGTTCCCGACATTTCAAAATAACGCCCACCATCATGATATTCAGGATGTTCGCTAACAATTTGTGAGTCAAAAGCCATTAACCCTGAAACATGACCACCAGGAGCTATAATATCTGGCTTAACAAACCCCTCTGGAGTTGGGCCAGCAGAACTAAATGTAGCTACTTTATCATCATTATAATTAAAAGCAGTATAGTTATCTGTCATTGCACCAACAGTAATGATATAAGGTACATTCCCTGGAACACCTATTGTCATTGGTGCAGAGCCTTTATTGCCGGCTGATGCAACAACAACTACGCCAGCTTGCCAAGCTTTCATTACCGCTTTGTTTAATGGATCTTCCCAGTAATTCGAACGAACAGGGCCACTAAATGACATATTTAAGATACGTAAATTTATTTGCTCTTTAACATCCAATGCCCAACTAATGCCACGTATAACGTCTGCATATGTTGCTTTACCTTCAGCGTCAAAAGCTTTTATGCCAACATGAGCAGCATTTGGCGCAACACCATATATTTGTCCGTAACTATCGTAATCACTATTTACTGCAATACTAGCGACATGTGTACCGTGCCCACTTTCTTCAATACCATGGTTACTGACCGTATCATTTATCGCATCATATGTGCCCCACGCTTTATCTCGACCATATAAGTCAGTTGATAAACCAGATAAATGCTCAAGGCCAGTATCTAAAAAGCCTATGGTTACGCCTTCTCCAAAGTTACCAGTTTGATGAACATAGGTAGCATCTACTTGTTCA
The DNA here is from genome assembly GCF_057550865.1 of Colwellia sp. NW0002-52-1. Lineage (NCBI taxonomy): Bacteria > Pseudomonadati > Pseudomonadota > Gammaproteobacteria > Alteromonadales > Colwelliaceae > Colwellia > Colwellia sp. NW0002-52-1. The sequence continues at coordinate 133,914 of NZ_BAAJLU010000010.1, forward strand.
GTTACAACCGACTTAGGTTGCCATCTACGTTGACCATAAGTTTGTCCATTTAACTTAACTTTATGGTTAGTATTTATTGTTACCGTTTGCTTTTGTTGTAAGCTACTTAGTTGTTCATCAGTTAAATCAACAGCCACAGAGTCAATAATTTTTAACTCATGTGTTGGTATCACACCTAATGCTTTTAAATTACCTTTTAATACAGAAAAATTCTTTGCACTGATGATATATGATTTTGATGTTTCATCGGTATTAGCTACCGATTTAAAACCTATGACCATTGCTAAGGTAAACACACCTGCAACAATTGAAAAATTTCTTATCTTATTTTGGTTCGAAGTGAACGACATTTTAATCCCCTTTGCCCGTTACATCTTATAAAGCTTTATTTAAAAACAGTAAGGTGAATAACTATATTTATTTACAATAACTAACAACGACTGAAGTTATGTCGATATCACTCTATTTAATCGCTTCATATAAAGCGATTTGTAAACATTATCACACCACTTAATAACTTTTAACTAGATATATGTATTTGTTTTTCATGTTGAGTAAACAAAAATATCCATCCTAACTAAAAAGTTGGATATTTTCTTAATCATAAAACCAGTAGCGCTTGGCATTACGATAATAGAGGTTGAATTTATATGTATTTTAAGTTCATCCGGCTATATATCATGCTAACTAACACTGGTTACTTTTAAGGTTTAAAATGTTCGCTTTAAACTTTCCTCGATACTATCAGCAACTCAAAATGCCTCTAGCAAAAATACGACTTTTTTTCACATAAAGACGACAAATAAAAATTTAAACCATATAAAACAGTAAACTAAAAAAATAATCAATATTAGCGCTTGTCGTAAATTTATCAAAAAAAGTCTTTTAATTGCTATTTTCATTACTTTGAAAAAGCCATGCTTAATTTCGATGATTAATCATCCTACGAAAAAAACAATACGTCCGATGTGGTATTTAGTTACTAGATTCAGCGTAAAAATAATGGGAGTTACCTTTAGATGAGAAATAACAAAATATTAGGGTTAAGTGTTTTATCACTTTCTATAATTGCTGCAACGAGCAACGCGCAAACTTTTCAAGCAGAAGAAATACACCTTACACCTGTAAGTGCTGTTAACACCCTAACAGCCGTAAACGCAGATTTTAGCCAATGGCGTGAAGATCAAAAATATCAAAACCATAATTTCACTGATCGCATAATTGTTAAATATAAAAATGGTTTCGAAGCACAAGCATTAAGTGGCTTTGCATCAGAAAAAGTATTACCAAAAGGTTTAGCGAAAAAAGCTGGCCATAGCCTAAAGCATTTAAAGAAACTTAAAAATGGCCGCCATATTATTTCCTTAGGTAAACAAAAACATATTAATGATGTAAAAGCTATGGTGCTTGAGCTGAACAGCCATGCAGATGTTGAGTTTGCTGAACCAGATTTAAAACGTTACTTAATGGCGCAAAATCAACCTTGGGGTATTGCTGACACGCAATCAGACCTGTTGTCTGATGATGATGCTGCCAACATGACAGTTTGTGTTATCGATTCAGGTTACGAACGTGCTAATCCAGATTTAAATGCTAACAATGCATCAGGTACTAACAATTCAGGTACAGGAAACTGGTACCAAAATGGGGGCTCTCACGGTACGCATGTTGCTGGTACTATTGCAGCTGTAAATAACTCAGAAGGTGTTGTGGGTATTATGCCTAACACTAATGTTAACTTGCATATTGTTAAAGTATTTAACGCTGCAGGCTGGGGTTACACGGGTGAATTAGTTGATGCGGTTGATACTTGTGTAGATAACGGCGCCAAAGTTATCAATATGAGTTTAGGTGGTGCAGGTTCAAGTAACGCTGAACGTAATTCATTACAGGCAGCAGCTGATGCGGGTGTTTTATTAATTGCAGCATCAGGTAACGACGGTGATGCTACATTGTCTTACCCTGCTTCTTACGATTCAGTAATGGCGGTAGGCGCACTTGACCAAGGTCGTCAACATGCAGAGTTCTCTCAGTATACCTCTCAAGTTGAAATTTCAGCTCCCGGTGAAGCAATTCTATCTACCGTTGCGGGTGATGGCCGTTTAGGTTACATCACACTAGGCTCTACAACATATGGTAATGATGAAGTTGTACCACAAACTCATTATATTCAAAGTGGTGGTAGCTTTACGGTAAGTAACGTTAATAGCTCAGCCAATGGCGTTTTAGCCGCTTGTACACTTTCAGGTAGCAGCTATAGCTGTTCAAACGTATCAGGTAACATTTGTCTAGCTGAGCGTAATGATAACCAAAAAGGGAGTAACTACCCGGAAATAAACCCTGCAAAAGCTTGTGCTGATGCTGGTGCCTCTGGGGTAATTGTTTACAGTAACAGTGCTCGTCCTGGTCTTCAAAACCCATTCTTAGTTGATGCAAATACTGACGTAACTGTTCCTACTGTATCAGTAAATCGTGACTTAGGTTTACAACTTATGGGACAGCTTGGTACAAATGCTAACTTGAACGTTGTAGGTGATCAGGATTATGCTTATTACAACGGTACATCAATGGCGACCCCTCATGTTGCGGGTGTAGCGGCAATTGTTTGGAGTAATAATCCAAGCTGTACTGCGACAGAAGTTCGTAATGCATTAAAATCTACCGCGATTGATTTAGGTACAGCTGGCCGTGACGATAAAACTGGTTTTGGTTTAGTTCAAGCAAAAGCTGCATCAGACTCGTTAGCTTCAAGTTGTGGTGGAACAACACCGCCACCATCAAATGGTAATGTGTTAGCCAACGGCGTGGCTAAAACAAATTTAGCAGGCTCAGCTTCACAACAATTAAGTTTTACAATGGAAGTACCAGCAGGTGCCACAGCATTAAACTTTGATATGGCTGGTGGTACTGGTGATGCTGACCTTTATGTTAAGTTTGGTTCTGCTCCTACAACATCAAGTTATGACTGTCGTCCATACAAAGGTGGTAATGCTGAATCTTGTCCAATTGCAACGGCACAAGCAGGAACATACCACGTAAAAGTTATCGGTTATTCCGCGTTTTCTGGTGTTAACTTAACAGGTAGTTTTACTGAGCCTTCAACGGGTGGTGGCACAGCTACAGGTGGTAGTGCATCTGTAACAGACATTACAGTTGCACGTCGTGCTTGGACTTACTATACAGTTGATATCCCAGCGGGTATGTCGACACTTGATTTTAATATGAGTGGTGGTTCAGGAGATGCTGACTTGTATATTCGTCGCGGTGCTAAACCAACAACATCAACTTATGATTGTCGCCCATATAAAAGTGGCAACACAGAGGCTTGTGCATTTACTAACCCAGCAGCTGATACATGGCATATAGGTATTTATGGCTATTCTGCTGCAAGCGGCGTTAGCTTAGATGTAACTTATAACCCATAAGTGGGATATAACTAGAACCCAACTAGTGTAGTAATTAGGGAAAGTACTTTGTGCTTTCCCTTTTTTTGGCTTAAATTTAAATATATAACTTTATAACAACAAAGCTTATCTACTTCACCTTTAGGTTTATATACAAAAGCTTAAATGAAATATGAATTGTCCTCTTGATATACTGTTATCAGCATTAATAGCACCAAATTTCCTGGGCAAAATTAAAAAGCAACTTGCTATATCTTTATCCTCATACCGGCTAAGATAATGAACCCGTGCTTATAATGCGTTATAGAATAAGTACAAACGAACTAAGAAACTTCATTCTTCGTGATTAACTTGCCCCACTCTAAAAAAAATTACTTCAAGGTTTCGCCAAAGTGTTAATATAGTTTTTAAAGTATTAAGCTGAGCAGGTATTTACTACCCTTTCACTTTTTAAGTGTCTGTTTTGGCAATAAAAGAAAGTAATCTAAAAGCTCGAACTCAATCCACATAAATTTATTACACACATACAACACCTTATAAAATTCCAGGAATGTACAGATGAAACAAAACAATAAAACTGTACTGTTATTCGATCTAGATGGAACATTGCTTGACAGCGCACCAGATCTAGCAAAAGCAGTAAACCATATGTTAGTAACACTCAATTTAAAAGAGTTCTCACAGGAAGTTATTCGCGGCTGGGTAGGTAATGGTGCTAGAACCTTAGTTGAGCGTGCTTTACAGCATTCCATTAAGCATAATGTTCTTAATAAAACATTCAGTGAAGCGGAAATAAGTAGCGCATTAGCGACATTTTTAAAGTATTACGAACGCAACCTTTGTAGTGAGTCTTTATTATATAAAGGCGTCAAAGAAACACTCATTGCGTTAAAAGGCAAAGGCTATCGATTAGCAATTATTACCAATAAACCCGCCGAATTTATTACACCTATTATTGCTGGGTACGATCTAACTGGGCTATTCGAATTATTAGTGGGTGGTAACAGTTTAACCGAGCGCAAACCACACCCGCTTCCATTGCTACATGCTTGCAAAGTATTAGACGTAACAGTAGACCAATGCATAATGATTGGTGATTCTAAAAACGATATTATTGCAGCTAGAGCCGCAAATATGCAAAGTATAGGTTTAACTTATGGTTATAACTATGGAGAAGATATTAGCGTTTTTAAGCCTGACTGGTGTTTAGACACATTCCCTGAACTACTGCCATTATTACATAAAGTTTTTTGCTAACTCTTCTGGGTAGTTCCTTTGACAAGCAAGTTTTACAGCAAGGTTAGTGACTTCGGTTTCAGTACATTCTAAAGTAACGGGGAAATAATGTTTTTGTAGGTATTCCCCTAACGGTTGTTTGCTCACTAAACCAACATCTTGTAAGTTTTGTAAAATAGCATCTGCTGCAGCTAGCGCCGAAGAGGCTTTTACTATTTCAGTTCGCGCATAGTGTTTGCCGTGAAACGAAACATCGGCAGCACGCAAAGTAGCGTCATCTCCAGGAATTTGTTGAGCACCGAACATAGGTTTAGCGGCAACACTTGCTTGGCTAAAATTAGTAATATAACGAGCAAGGTGCTCAATAGAACCTAGTGTTCTGTCGTTTATTAATGCTAAAGGCCAATCTTGATCAATTTTATTAATAAAACGCTTAGCTAATAATGGTTGTGCACTTTCGTCGTTACTTGCCACAAGGCCTTTCTCAAACAAAGTAATATCTTGTGTCATGCCATGTAGTTGAAAGTAACCATTTTGATATGGGGTCAACTGAGCCATACCATTAGGTGTGCCGCGTTCACCGTAGAAAACAACTTCTGGCCATAGTCCTTCACACTGAGGCCAATGAGCTACATACGCGGCTTTAAATTCGACCATACGTTGTCGTTTAGCTTGAAGCATGTCATCGATTTCACCACTTTTAAAACCGCAGGCATTAATAATGTAATCAAAATCAGAGCTAATTTTACTGCCACTTTTATTATCCACATAACTTACCTGCCATTTCTCATTTTCAAGCAATTGAGTAATATTAAATACTTTACTATCGAGCTTTAGATGACAGCGAGGAAGCTTCTCAATCGCAATTGCTGCAATGGCGGCTAAACGAAAAGCTGACCAACCATACTCTTGAACTAAAAGTACGGGATATTTCAACTTATCTAAGTCAACTTGTTGAGCAAATGCGACCAACCAGTCTTGAAAACATTTAGCCTGCTTAGGCAGTTTTTCATTTTTAAGACCCTCTAATGTATTACGGTCAAATGATAAGAAATAATTTTCTGGTTCACCCAAGACTTTGTTACTGAGATCTTCGGCTATTAATTTAGCATAATGTTGACTAATTTTTTGTAAGCGTGGTAAAAGATCAGCAACTTCACCGTGATCATTTTTTGGTAAAGCAATTATAGTAGGACGATAATTAATACTATGTGGGTAAACCTTGATTGAATCTATCGACTGCTCTAAAAGTGTTAAGCACTGTTGATCTGAAATTTCACGATATAAATTGCCACCAGCATGTAAATGACAAAATGGAGGTCCGTTAACCAAACTTTGTCCTTTCTCAATTAACGTAGTGTCTATCCCTAACTCTGCGAAACGCAAGGCAATAGTTGAGCCTGCAACTCCACCACCAATAATGGCAATTTTTATATCGGAGTTAATCAAAGGTGCTTGAGTAAGTTGGCTGTTTATCATATAAATTTAAATATAATACTTTGTTTTTCTTATTTTACTTCGCCAGACACCATTTGCGTAGGTTTAAATAAGATAAAATACAATTTTATACATTATTAATATCTGAAAGAGGTAGAAGGGAGACGTTAGCTGTAAGTTATAAGCTGTCAGCTTTCAGTAAAGATCTATAAGTGACTTTAGTCAAAGCTGTAAGTTCTAAGCTGTCAGCTTTCAGTAAAGGTCTATAAGTGACTTTAGTCAAAGCTGTAAGTTCTAAGCTGTCAGTAAAGATCTATAAGTGACTTTAGTCAAAGCTGTAAGTTATAAGCTGTCAGCTTTCAGTAAAGATCTATAAGTGACTTTAGTCTTGAAACTGACAGCTGACAGCTGACAGCTCAAAACTGATAGCTATATTTTTGTTTTTCAAACGACAGAAAGCAAAAAACCCGTAGCGTTAGCTACGGGTTTCTCTAAATAGAAGCCTAGCAATGACGTGCATGGATGCACTAATGCCGTGAGCACATGGATGTGCAGGAACGGTGTCCTACTCTCACATAAAAGAGAAGAACACCCACACGCTCTTTACCACCGGCGCTAACACGTTGAAGTGCATGGATGCACTAATTCCGCGAAGACAGGATGTCTAAGAGCGGTCACTTCTGAGTTCGGAATGGGATCATGTGGGGCCATTTCGCTATATGTATTTTATCAAATTCCAGATAGCAAAAAGCCCGTCACTTACGTAACGGGCTCTTCTC